>JAGKWS010000170.1 GCA_021151685.1 Chitinophagaceae bacterium | reverse complement strand
CTACTTCCCCTATTTTATTGTAATATAAGCTGCGTAACCGGTCTTGCATTTTAACAGGAGCGTTATGACCAAGTATATATTTGTAACCGGTGGTGTTACATCATCGTTGGGCAAGGGTATTATTGCCGCCTCTCTCGCCAAATTGCTTCAGGCACGTGGCTTCAAAACCACTATCCAAAAATTTGACCCATACATTAACGTAGACCCCGGTACGCTAAACCCGTACGAGCACGGCGAATGTTATGTAACCGAAGATGGAGCCGAGACCGACCTCGATTTAGGTCACTACGAGCGTTTCCTCAATACCTATACTTCTCAGGCCAACAACGTCACCACAGGGCGCATCTACCAGCACGTTATCAATAAAGAACGTGAAGGTGCCTACTTGGGCAAAACTGTACAGGTAATACCCCACATTACCGACGAAATAAAGCGTCGGGTGTTGCTACTGGGCGAAAATGGTAAATACGATATCGTTATCACCGAGCTGGGCGGTACCGTTGGCGACATAGAATCGCTGCCCTATATAGAGGCGGTACGTCAGTTGAAGTGGGAAATGGGTAACGAAAACTGTATCGTTATCCACCTCACATTGGTGCCCTACCTCAAGGCCGCCAAAGAGCTTAAAACAAAACCTACACAGCACTCGGTAAAGATGATGAGCGAGCATGGTCTTACGCCCGACATACTTGTGTGCCGTACCGAGGAACCGTTATATAAAGACCTGAAGAAGAAGATAGCCCTGTTCTGCAATGTAACCCAGGATGCAGTAATAGAAGCTCTTGATGCCGACACCATATATAGCGTGCCGCTGGAGATGATGCGCGAGCGTCTGGATGTGATTTGTCTCGATAAGCTGGAGCTACCCCTTGGTGTAGACCCCGACCTCACCCGTTGGAAGGAATTCCTGAACAAGCTGCGCTACCCCAAGAGCAAGGTAACTATAGGCCTTATAGGCAAGTATGTAGAACTGCAGGATGCCTACAAGTCTATTCTGGAAGCACTGATACATGCCGGTGCTATGAACGAGTGCAAAGTAGAAGTGCGCAACATACACTCCGAACATTTGGTAAAAGAGACAGCCAAAGAAAAACTACAAAACCTCGATGCCATACTGGTAGCTCCTGGCTTTGGTAGCCGTGGTATAGAGGGCAAGGTCGAAGCCATTCGTTATGCCCGCGAGAGCAAGGTGCCTTTCTTTGGCATATGCCTCGGTATGCAGATGGCCTGTGTAGAGTTTGCACGCAATGTACTGGGCCATACACGTGCCCATTCTACAGAGATGGACCCCGATACCGAACAGGGCGTTATCTGTATGATGGAAGAGCAGAAGACCGTTACTCAAATGGGCGGTACCATGCGCTTGGGTAGTTACGATTGTCAATTAGACGAGGGATCGTTGGCGGCAAAGGTCTACGGTAGCACCGCCATTACAGAGCGTCATCGCCACCGTTACGAGTTCAACAACGAATATCTCGATCAATTCAGTAACGCAGGCTTTATACCTGTGGGGCGCAACCCCAAAACCAACCTTGTAGAGGTGGTAGAAATGAAAGATCATCCATTCTATGTGGGTGTTCAGTTTCACCCCGAATACAAGAGTACCGTAGAAAACCCACACCCGCTTTTTGTAGCCTTCATCAAGGCAGCCAAAGAAGCGCAAGAACTGAGAAACACTACCGTGAAACGCCCGGCAATTACCGAAGCGCGTCCGTAGATATATCATTTTCAAGCTATTGTCAATCCATGTAAATTTGCAGGCGGGTTCCGTATAGGTTCCCGCCTGTATCCGATAAGCGAAGTATCAATTCAATCTATATTTGTATGAGGGTTAGTGTTATTTTAGTATTGCTGGGTTCTTTGTTGTTTGGTTCTTGTGCCAAAACACGTATTACCGAGCATAAAGACTGGGGCGAGGTGTACAAAGAGAATGGTATCAACGATGCTTGCTTCATCCTGCGAGACAACAATCACGAGGCTATTCATTATTATAACCTCGAGCGTTGTGGCACAAGGTTCCTGCCAGCATCTACGTTCAAGATTTTCAATTCGCTGGTGGCACTGGAAACTGCAGTTGCACCAGACGAGCGTCTCGTTATCAAATACGACTCCTCCATACCTGCCCGCCCCGAATGGCGGAAAGATATGGACATGGCCGAAGCTATGAAGCTGAGCGCGGTATGGTACTATCAGGAACTGGCTCGCCGCATAGGCCCTGCCAATATGCAGCGTTATCTGGATACTACAAAGTACGGCAACATGAATATGGGGGGCAGTATAGATATGTTCTGGCTCAATGATAGCCTCAAAATATCGGCCGATGAACAGGCCGGTTTCGTGAAACGGCTCTATTTCCACGAGTTACCCATGTCCGAGCGTAGCCAACGCATAGTAAAGAACATTATGCTGCGCGAGGAAGGTAATGGCTACAAACTCTACTACAAAACTGGTACCGGCATTGTAAAGGGAAAAACCATTTATTGGGTTACCGGTTTTGTAGAACGTATACAAAAGGTTAAGGAAATGAAGGGGTCTATGAACAAAGAAGATTTCCGCACATACCCCTACTTCTTCTCACAAAATTTCGAACTACCCGAAACAGATACCTCGCGCAACTGGTACGATGTGCGCATCAACATTGCTAAAACTATTCTGCGGAAATACGGTGTATTACCCACCGAATAGCAATATTTTCTGTAGTATCTGTTTTATATTTACATCCATCAAACCCACATATCATGAGAGGTATACTACTCGCATTGCTGCTATTGGTATCGGTTGCCGCTATGGCAGAAAAAGACCCTTGCCGTAAAATATCGCGAAAGGTAGACAAGGCCAAAGGTACTATTACTTACAAAAGCCCGGAGACCAAATACATTTGGGCTTTGAAACAATACAAAGAAGATACCGCACTGGCTTTGCTCATCCACTTTACCGATAATGTAGAACATTTCGAGACACGTGGTGCCGAGGTAGAGTTTGAAGATGGTACTACTGTTGTAGATGAGAATGTTGTAATTCGGTGCGATCAGGAAAAAGCAATTGTTGCCGGCTCTTATGCATCTGCCTCGTCATCAGAAAATGGAGGTAACTACATATTACAGGCCTTTTTTCGCATTACTCCCGAAACAGCATCTGTGTTCGCCTCAAAACGCATCAAGCGTGTGCGCCTGCACAACCGCTTCAAAGACATACCACCCAATGATGGCTACAAACTGAAGAAATATGTAGCCTGCCTGATGACCAGATAATTGTTGACACATACATGCTCTACGGTTAATATAACAATGGGTGCTGTGTTACAGCACCCATTGTTGCAATGCATCGGCTATCTTCCGGTCGTTACTCAGTCGTGGCACTTTGTTTTGTCCGCCCAGCTTGCCTATAGATTTCATGTATTCTATAAAGGTATTCTTCTTCATTTCCCTTATTACCAATGGGCGCAGAATACCACCACTCATCAGGTCTTCGTAATAGATGTTTTTGCCGCGCAGGTGGTTATTTACAGATGTAGCAAATGCTTCCATATTATCCGGCCGCACCTCAAACTCTACAAACCATTCGTGGTAAGGTAGGCCATCACTTACCTGTATGGCCGGTGCCACCGTATATTCTGTTATGTGTACCTTATGTTCTTCGGCGGCACGCAGTATGGCATAGTCTACCTCTTCGCCTATCACATGCTCGCCAAAGGCCGATATGAAGTGTTTTACCCTGCCCGTCACTACCAGCCGGTAGGGGGCCGTACTCACAAAGCGCACCATATCGCCTATGCTATAGCCCCACAGGCCGGCATCGGTACTCACTACCAATGCGTAGTTTTCGCCCACTTTCACCTCGCCCAGCGACAGCCGGGTAGGGTGGGGGGTATGCACCTCTGCCGCAGGTATAAACTCGTAAAAGATGCCTGCATCGGTGTTCAGCAATAATCCTTCACCATTTATCTGGTCCTGAAAGGCAAAGAAACCTTCCGATGCCGGAAATGTTTCTATAAAATCTACATGGCCGCCAATGCTCTCCATCAGGCGCGTTTTGTAGGGCTCAAAGTTCACACCCCCATGCACTATCACCTGTAGCTTGGGGAACAGTTCTTTTATCTTTTTGCCACTTTGTTGGCTCAGCCAGTCAAAGTACATCTGCATCCACGGTGGTATGCCGCTTATCAGCGTCATGTTTTCGGTTATGGTTTCCTGTACTATTTTGCCCAGCTTCGTCTCCCAGTCTTCTATACAGTTGGTCTCGTACGATGGTAGCTGATTGCCGCGCAAATAGCGGGGTATGTAGTGGTTCACAATCCCACTCAGCCGCCCGGTAGGTATGCCGCCTACCCGCTCCATCTCGGGCGAGCCCGATAGAAATATCATCCTGCCATCGGCAAAAGAGGTGTTACCACTTTCGGCCATGTAGCACAGTAGCGCATCGCGCGCACCGGCTATGTGGTTGGGTATAGACTGTCGGGTGATGGGTATGTACTTTGCCCCGCTTGTAGTGCCCGATGTTTTAGCAAAATATATAGGGCGGCCCTTCCACAATATGTTTTGGCCTCCTTCTTTTATTTTATCGATGTACGGTACAAACTGCTCGTAGTCGCGTATGGGCACCGCAGCCTTAAATTCTTCATAGGTCTTCACCTGCTGCAGTCCGTGGTCTTTCCCAAATAGTGTTTTGGCACCATTTTTCAGCAGGTATTGCAGTATGGCTTGCTGGTCTGCTACCGCAGTCATCATACCCTTCTTTACCCGAGAGTGTACTATAGAAGCGTATGGCCGCGCAAG
>JAGKWS010000169.1 GCA_021151685.1 Chitinophagaceae bacterium | reverse complement strand
CTCGTATTATGCCTTGTGGTAAGAAGAGGAAAAGACATAAGATTGCAACTCACAAACGCAAAAAGCGCCTGAGAAAGAATCGTCATAAGAAGAACAAATAGGCTATTTTCGCCAGCTTCTTTTACAAACGCCAGCCGTTTAGCCAGCACATCGCATGCACACGCACAAACGTGGGCATGCCGATGTGGTGGTATTTTGTTACAGCCTTTATATAGCCTCGCTGATACTAAATAGAGGGGCGATTGCAGCCGAAGCTGATTGGGTTTCAACCATGAACAAAGAACTAATCATCAACTCGTCGGGCGAGGGCGTTGAAATTGCACTATTAGAAGACAAAAAGCTTGTAGAGCTCCATTACGAACGAGGGCAGGGCCAGTTTGCCGTAGGTGATATTTACCTTGGTAAAATAAAGAAGCTCATGCCGGGTCTTAATGCCGTATTCGTAGATGTTGGATACGAAAAAGACGCATTCCTTCATTATACCGATCTCAGTCCACATTTCCGCTCGCTGCTTAAGTTTACCAAAGCCTGTATAGAAGGCAATGTAACTTGGGGAGACGATTTCAGTCGCTTCAAAAACGAAGCTGAAATACTGAAGACAGGAAAAATAACTGAGGTATTTACCGGCAAACCCGAAGTACTGGTACAGGTACTGAAAGAGCCTATCTCGTCGAAAGGACCGCGCCTGAGCTGCGAAATATCGCTGCCGGGTCGTTTTGTAGTTATGACACCGTTTAACGATGTGGTGGCCATATCGCGCAAGATACACTCTGCCGAAGAGCGTAAGCGGTTGCAGCGAATAGTAGAAAGCATCAAACCCAAAAACTTTGGTGTAATAGTACGTACCGCTGCCGAAGGCAAAAACACTGCCGAGCTACATGCCGACCTTCTGGAACTGGAAAAAATGTGGAAGGGCATTCAAAACGATTTGAAGGCCGCCAAACCTCCGCAAATGATTATGAGCGAGCAGGACAAGACTACGTCTATACTGCGCGACCTACTCAACGATAGTTTTCAGAAGGTGGTTGTCAACGATAAAACACTACTGGGTGTGGCACGAGATTATATCTCGCGTGTATCGCCGGGTCAGGAAGATATCGTGGTACTGCACAATAACGCACAGCCCATATTCGACACCTGTGGGGTGACCCGACAGGTAAAAGCGTCTTTTGGAAAAACCGTCAATCTGAACAGTGGTGCCTACCTTATAATAGAGCATACCGAGGCACTGCATGTGATAGACGTGAATAGTGGCACCCGTAGCCCCGAAGCCGGGCAGGAGGCCAATGCACTGGCTACCAACCTTGAAGCCGCACAGGAAATAGTACGACAACTGCGCCTGCGCGATCTTGGTGGTATCATCATTATAGACTTCATAGACATGAAGCTGCCCGATAACCGCAAGCAGATACTGGATGCGGTGGAGCAAATGATGGCCAGCGACCGCGCAAAACACACTGTACTACCCATATCTAAATTTGGGCTGATGCAGATAACCCGCCAGCGTCTGCGGCCCGAGATAAATATCTCTACCGCCGAGCTGTGCCCCACATGCCGTGGTACGGGCAAAATAGGCCCTACCATGCTGCTGGTAGACGATATAGAGAAAGACCTGAAATACATAGTGTCTCAGGGATTGCGCAACCTTAAATTGTATGTACACCCCATTTTGGAGGCATATCTTACAAGGGGCACTTTCTTCAAATCTTCTATTGCCAAAAAGTGGGACAAAGAATACAAAATAAAGGTGAAGGTGGTGTCTGACAGCAACTCGCCCATTACAGAGTACAACTTCTTCGATGCACAAACAGACGATCTGATAAAGCTCTGATAAAACATCCCGAAGATTTCCAAGACATTTTACCAGCGTAGCGCACCCCTCCGGTGCGCTACGCTGCTTTTATGCAGTAGTGCCTGCACCTGCGCAGGGCAGCATGGAGTAAATGAAAAACGCCCCATGCGCAGTGCATGGGGCGTTCTGTTATGTGTTGCTGCGGGTAATTACAGCATCATATCGTTGTCGTCGCCACCGGCATTGGGTGCTGGTGGGTTTTCGCTACGTGGTGCGCGCTGCTCGCCACGGTTGTTGTCGCGACGGTCGCCACCTTTGTTACCACCACCATGGTTGCGGTTGCCACCATCGCGGTTAGGACGGTCACCACCACGGTTACCACCATCACGACGGTCGCCGCCATCGCGGTTGGGGCGGTCGCCACCTTCGCGGCGTTCACGCTTTTCGGGCTCTACATAACCTTCAGGTTTTGGCATCAGCACCTTGCGGCTCAGGCGCAGTTTACCCGTTTTAGGGTCTGTACCCGTCAGCTGAATTTTTACCTTATCGCCCTCTGCCAGTACACCATCCAGTGTGTCCAGACGTTTCCAGCTTACTTCGCTTATGTGCAGCAAGCCCTGCTTGCCCGGCATAAACTCTACAAAGGCACCAAATGGCATAATGCTCTTCACCACACCCTCGTAGGTAGCACCTATTTCTGGTATGGCTACAATGCTACGTATCCATGCTACGGCCTTGTCTACACTTGCCTGGTTGGTAGCAAATATCTTAATGATACCTTCCTGACCAACTTCTTCAATGTTGATTTTGGTGCCAGTCTCGCGCTGCATTTCCTGAATGATCTTGCCACCCGGGCCTATTACCGCACCTATAAACTCGCGGTCTATATTCAGTTGCGTAATGCGTGGGGCATGTGGTTTCAGGTCGGCACGTGGTGCTTCTATGGTTTGGTACATGGCATCCAGTATGTGCAGGCGGCCACGGCGCGCTTGTTCCAGTGCCTGCATCATTATTTCCATGCTCAGGCCGTCTACCTTTATGTCCATCTGTATACCGCAAATACCATCGCGGGTACCAGTTACCTTAAAGTCCATATCGCCCAGGTGGTCTTCGTCGCCCAGTATGTCGGTAAGTACAGCAAAGCGGCCATTCTCGCCCGATATAAGGCCCATTGCCACACCACTTACGTGTTTGGGGAAGGGGATACCAGCATCCATCAGTGCCAGAGAACCGGCACAAACAGTAGCCATAGAAGAAGAACCGTTAGACTCCAGAATGTCTGACACTACACGCACCGTGTACGGATAGTCGGCAGGCATCATTTGCTTCAGCGAGCGCATAGCCAGGTTGCCATGGCCCACCTCGCGGCGGCTTTGTCCGCGCATCATCTTCACCTCGCCAGTAGAGAACGGAGGGAAGTTGTAATGCAGCATAAATTTCATGTAATCTGATGTCTGTGCAGTTTCCAGCAGCAGCTCGTCATCAACAGTGCCCAGTGTTACCGTAGTAAGCGACTGTGTTTCGCCACGGGTAAAGAGCGAAGAACCATGCGGAGAAGGCAGTGGCTCTACTTCTATAGTCAGTGGGCGCACATCTTCAAGTCCTCGGCCGTCCAAACGTACGCGTTCGTCCAGCATCATATCACGTATCACTTTCTTCTCCAGATCGTGGAAGTAAGTGCCTATCAGTGCCTTGTCCTCATCGGCCAGTTCACCCTCGGTCAGCGAGGCTTTGAAGTCTTCTATTATTTGTTTGAATGCGTCTGAGCGTTCGTGTTTGCCCAGCGCACTTTTTGCTACGTCATATATACGCTTGGTGCCATATTCTGCTATGCGGGCTTCCAGTGCAGGTGCTGTATAAGGCTTTGTATATTCGCGCTTGGTGGTTACACCTGCTTTTGCACGCAGGTCCAGTTGCAGTTGCACCTGTGCCTTTATTGCTTCGTGTGCAATTTCAATGGCTTTTGTCAAGCTGGCTTCATCACATTCTTTTGCTTCGCCTTCCACCATCATGATGTTCTTTTCGGTGGCGGCTACAATAATGTTCAGGTCTGCTTCGCCTATCTGGCTACGGTTGGGGTTCACTACAAACTGACCATTGATGCGGGCAACACGTACTTCAGAAATTACTTCCTGAATAGGCACATCGCTCACTGCCAAAGCAGCCGATGCTGCCAAACATGCCAGCGAATCGGGCATTACCTCTGCGTCGGCAGAGATGAGTGATACCAGTACCTGTACATCGCAATAATAATCATCGGGGAACAAGGGGCGCAGCGCACGGTCTATCAGGCGCGATGTAAGCACCTCATAATCGTTCAAACGTGCCTCGCGCTTGAAGAACGAACCCGGTATACGGCCGGCAGAAGCAAATTTCTCCTGATAATCGACTGTAAGCGGAAAAAAAGATTGACCCGGTTTTGGGTCTTTGTTAGCTACTACGGTAGCCAGTATCATACAATCGCCCTGGCGTACTACCACGGCACCATCGGCTTGACGGGCCATACGGCCGGTCTCTATCGATATTTCACGTCCGTCTGCCGTTTGCAGTGATACGGATATGGGATTTGGAATCATAAGTCCTTAAAATTTCATATGTTTGGAAATGCCGAAACGCAGTGTTCAAAAGGGCACACCAATGGCATGATACCTCATAAACAGTGCATTCCGGGGAAATTGTATAAAAAACAATTCCCAACTCATATAGTTGGGAATAGCTTTCAACCAGTGCTTACTTACGCAAGCCAAGTTTTTCAATAAGTGCGCGATACGCCTGCAGGTTGTTGTCGCTCAGGTAAGTGAGGAGACGTTTACGACGACCAACCATTTGCATCAGGCCACGATTGCTCGAGAAATCTTTTTTATTTTGTTTCAGATGTGCAGATATGTGTTGGATGCGCTCTGTAAGCATGGCTATCTGTGCTTCAATAGAGCCTGTGTTTGTGGCACTGCCACCGTGTGTTTTGAAAATGTTTGCTTTTTTTTCCGCTGTAAAATGAGACATTTGCATCAAATTTTAATATAAATACACTTTTTCAGTG
>JAGKWS010000168.1 GCA_021151685.1 Chitinophagaceae bacterium | reverse complement strand
CTATATGTGCCGCTTCGAGGGTGTAGATGGTGTGGTAGAAACACTGAAAGTAGTATTGACTAAATAGTCGATTCTTCTGAATATGTGGAACGAGCTCCCTGAAAAGGGGGCTCGTTTTTTGTGTAGAGTAATATTTGTTGCCCCCTGTTGTACTTTTATAATAAATGTGAAATATTGCCGGTTGCACACACTACAACATATTTGATCACACAACGGCACGGTTGCGAGTAGTAGTCTATATGCATTTGATATATTCAGACATTATGACTAATATTGTCTATCATTTTGTTCAACACAAATCGATACTCAAACGAACTACTTGAGGCATTGTATCTACATAGTCCATGACTTCAAACCCGGGTAAAAACAGCAAGCAGACTATATGGAATAACATTATCGGCAACTCGGATGAGTTTACGATGGAAAACAGAGCGTTCAACTACGTCTGTGTCATTGCATTTTTAATACTTATTTTTTGTATTGGGTTTGATATATACATCTGCCAGTCGGTGATGACACTGGTAATGTTGGGGCTGTTGGTTGTCTTGTCTGTTCTTTATTACTTTTCGCGTTATAGAAAGTCTTATAAATGGGGGGTAGTGGTGTTTGCTTTTTTTTGTTATGCCGCACTCGTACTAAATTTTTTCGAAAACTCGGGCTCATATGGGCCAACCGTCTATTTATTCTTTGTCACGTTTGTGTTACTCATTGCAATAGGCCGACCCAAATACACCTCTTTATGGATTAGCTTGCATTTGTTACTGGTAGCTGCTTTGCTTTTTTATGAATATTGCTATCCGGTTGCAGTACCAGATACTTATCCCGATAGAACCGCACGGTATCTTGACTTAGCGGTGTGTTACATGATATGTCTCGTTTTTTTGTACGCCATTACTAACTATTTACGAGAATTTTATCATAAAAAAGTGATACAGGCCGATGAGCGTGCACTGGCAATAGAAGCGCAGAACAAACAAATTTCGGCACAAAACATTCAATTAGAGACAGTAAACAACGAAAAGAATAAGCTCTTTTCTATTATATCGCACGACTTAAAGTCCCCATTAGATGCTATTCGTGGCTTCTTAGAAATGCTTTCGGGCAATATGCTGGACGAAGATGAACGACAAAAAATAGAGGAAGAACTGCTGGAGCAGACCAAATACACGTCAGATTTGTTGGTAAACCTGATGTCGTGGGCCAAAACACAAATGCATGGTGTTACAGTACATCTTGCCCCACACAACCTGAAAGAATTTGTAGAAGAGGTTGCTTACAATAAAAAGTCTATAGCTGCAAGAAAAGGAATAAAGCTTACTTTTTCCATCAGGCCTGATATAGAAGTAATATGCGACCGCGATATGCTACACATTGTATTGCGCAATCTGGTAAACAATGCCATTAAGTTTACCAATGCCGGCGGCGAGGTATGCATTAAAGTAGCCACAGACAAGGGTAGAGTGCAACTTTCGGTACAAGACACAGGTATAGGTATACCCAAAGACAAGCAAGCCGATTTATTTACACTGAAGACAAGATCTACCTTTGGTACCGCCCGCGAAAAAGGAATAGGTCTTGGGTTGCTGATGTGCAAAGAATACATGGACTATCAGCGAGGCGAAATCGGTTTTGTAAGTGAGGAGGGAAAAGGAACTACCTTTTTCATAACTCTGCCATTATCGAAATTTTGATTTAGAATGGCTTGATATTTTTCTGAGATTTTATGAAGAAAGCATTGATACAGATGCACTTAGCAGTACTGCTATGGGGCTTTACAGGGGTTTTGGGACGTGCTATCACACTCGATTCGCCTGTATTGGTTTGGTATCGAATGTTGCTTACTGCTGTTTTTATGGCGGCAATACTGTTTTGGCGTAAACAATGGGTACCAATAACGCGGCCCGATATGCGGCGACTTGCATTGATAGGAATATTGATGGGGCTGCATTGGGTGGCGTTTTATGCATCTATCAAACTGGCAAATATTTCTATAGCACTCGTCTGCCTGTCTACTGCCAGTATTTTTACGCCTTTGTGCGACCCACTCATAAACGGAGGACGACATGACCTGAAAGAACTTGTTCTTGGCTCATTAGCCATTATAGGTGTATACTGTATATATAGTTTTCAGCAGTTTTATGCATGGGGTATTGTGGCCGGGGTTGTGGCCGCACTTCTAAGCTCGGTATTCACTATTCTCAACAAACAAATAGCCAACAAATACCCATCTCGCACAATGGTCTTTTACGAAATGACCACCGGATGGCTATTTATATCACTACTATTACCTGTGCTTGTTTTTTATAAGCCAAACATGAAATTGCTACCACATGTAAACACAGTACATGGATGGCACTACAACGATTGGATATGGCTAATAGTGCTTAGTCTGTGTTGCACGGTTTGGGCACAGTCACTGGCGTTGAATGCGCTGAAAAAACTAAGTTCATTTACCGCTACACTATCTGTGAATCTGGAACCTGTTTATGGCATATTGCTGGCTTTTCTGTTTTATAACGAGAATCGCGAGATAATTTTCTTGAAGGGTACAAGCGAACTCAATACTGGCTTTATACTGGGCATGGGACTCATATTGCTATCGGTAGTATTGCAGATGGTGCGCTTGCTACTACCGGGCTTCAACAATAGGTTGCTGTTGCGCAAGCAACGATAGTTTCTGCCCGGTTACTTGTTGGTACAAACAAGGGTATTACAACTATATTTGCACATAGAATGAGTGATATTCATAATAAAATTGTTATTATAACCGGTGCATCATCGGGTATTGGCAAGGCGTTGGCAGAGGCAGCACTTGCTGCAGGGGCAAAAGTGGCAGTCTGTGCTCGCAATTTGCAAAAATTACAATCTGTTTTCCCAGACAATGAAAGGCTACTGTGTGTACAAGCGGATGTGAGTGTAGAAGCCGATTGTGTGAAATTGGTAGAAACTGTAGCTGCTATGTGGGGGGGGGTAGATATATTGATTAATAATGCCGGCATCAGTATGCGTGCATTGTTTGAAGATACTAACACCGCTGTTATCAAAGAGTTGATGGATATTAACTTTTGGGGTACGGTATACTGTACAAGGGCTGCCATCAGCCACATTATAAAAGCAAAGGGAGTGGTTTTGGGGGTTTCGTCTATTGCTGGTTACCGGGGTTTGCCGGGGCGTACGGGCTATTCTGCTTCCAAATTTGCAATGCAGGGTTTTTTGGAGGCATTACGAACCGAATTGTTGCATACTGGCGTACACGTAATGTGGGTATCGCCCGGTTTTACGGCATCCAACATACGCAATGTTGCCCGCACTGCCGATGGTAGTGCACAGGCCGAGACTCCATTGGACGAAAAGAAACTAATGTCGGCCGAAGAATGTGCGTCAGTTATCTTGCGGGGTATTGAAAAAAGAAAAAGAACAGTAGTAATGACATCGCAGGGAAAACTAACTGTTTGGCTGAATAAATTGTTTCCTGCACTTACCGATTCTCTTGTGTACAAACACTTCCTCAACGAGCCCGAATCTCCATTACGGAAGTATGACAAAAAATAATTAGTTGCGGGTTAATATTCTCACAATTACGCATAAGAATATTGCTGTTTAGTGCCTCATTGGGCGTGTTATATGCCAATGAGTGTTGTTTTTTTGGTAATTTTAGTTGCAAGCCCATATTTATGCCATTTCCATATAAACATCTCGCACTCTGTGCCTCGGTTTTCATAGCCTCTTTTGCATCGGCATTGGCACAGGAATATTACCAACCAGACACTACAGTAAAAGTATATGCATATAATAAGGAGTTGACAATGCCGTGGTGTGGTGGCTTTAACAACCCCGAGTTGGGTATGGCCGACTTGAACAGAGACGGAAAAATAGACCTTGTTGCCTATGAGCGTAACGTAGGAGTATCTACATTCTTACATTCGGGTATAGGAGCCGATGGAATACCGATATACAAATATGCACCAAAATATGCACTGAACTTCCCCGCGGTAAAAGGTTATCTATACTTACTGGACTACAATTGCGATGGTATTCCAGACCTGTTTGATAGGGGCGACGATGGTTTTGGTGTATATAAGGGCTACTACAACGGTAGCAATCAGTTGTGTTTTTCGTTCTATCGCTCTTTATTTTACTATAACGATCTTGTTTCGGGAGGGCCCTCAAACGCCTACGTCAATCCGTCCGATATTCCCGGCATTGCCGATGTAGATGGTGATGGCGATCTTGACTTTGTTTCTTATTACATTACCGGCGGGTATATGTATTATCACCAAAACATGCGGGTAGAAGATGGTTTGCCCTGCGATAGTATACGCATCAGACTTGATGATCGTTGCTGGGGCAAGGTGTACCAAAATGTTGACAGAGCACACCAACTGGGCTATTCTTGCGATAACAGTGGCTTGCTGAGGGGCGTAGCCGAAAAACGCACCCATCCGGGCAATACTACCTGTCTTTTCGATTGGGATATGGATGGAGATATGGACTATCTGGACGGCAACATAGCATTCAATGATATACAGTTCATCAAAAATGGCAAAGTAGAATACAGTGCGGCAGTAGATACTTTGGTGGAACAAGATACCCTATGGCAAACAGGTGGGCATAGCGTAAACCTCCCAAGTTGGCCGGCTGCATTCAATATAGATATAGACCAGGACGGAAAAAAAGACCTGCTTATATCTCCCAACCTTGGTGCCGGTACCGAAAATTATAAATGCATCTGGTATTACAAAAACAATACTACACCAGGTGTGCCAAACTGGGAGTTTAAATCGGACACATTTTTGATAGACAGAACGATAGATGTTGGTTCATCAAGTTATCCTTTCTTGTTCGATTATGATAAAGATGGTAAACTGGATTTGCTGGTGGGCTCGGAAGGATACCGGCAAACGGGCGGCCTGATGCGAGCTACAATGTCGCT
>JAGKWS010000167.1 GCA_021151685.1 Chitinophagaceae bacterium | reverse complement strand
ATTTAGGGCTGTGCTATAGTTTGGTGTTTTCACGGGGTTGACTATTTCTGCGCACTGGCAGCACCGGTAGGTTTCACGGTTCCGTTTATAACCAGTTGATAGGTGGGTTGGTCGGCATCAGAATCTATAAATACTGTCTTGCTGAAAGCACCGGGGCGCGATGCGGTATGGAAAGTTACCTTGATGGTGGCTGTCTGTCCCGGCAACACCGGCTCGTGCGGCCAGTTGGCTACCGTGCAGCCACAACCGGCACCGGCATGCTTAATGTTGATGGGTTTTTTACCTGTATTGGTAAAGGTGAAGTCGTGCTGCACATCGGGGCCCTCGGGTACATCGCCAAAACTGAACGACTGTTCGGGAAAGGTCATTTTGCCTGCATCAGCATTTGCTGCAGTCACAGTTTCGGTATTGGTAGTTTGTTGTGCCAATGCACAGGTGGTTGTGGCCACGATTGTGGCCAGCATCAGAACGAGCTTTTTCATGCTGTTTTTGTTTTATTTGGTTAGGAAAAAGAAATACAGTGCCGTTTGCACCATGTGCATCAGGTTTGTGGTTATGTATTGGTTGTTATTTACTCCAGTATCAAGCTACCTGCATCTTTTTGTATGCGCAGGTTGCCGGGCTTTTTCTTCTTATCACAGTCGGTAGTAAACATACCTGCCATCAGGCTACAGTCGGTATCGCTGGTAATGCAGTTAAATAACTCTTGTGCCGTGGCAGGGCGTGTTTGTTCGTTCAGAACTATCATCTCGCCGGTGGCAATGCGCTCTATACTTATTTCCGATACCGACATGCGGCAATTGCGCACGGTACGCGATGGTACACCAATTTTTAATTGCCGTGCCTGGTCTGGGTCTACTACCGAGCAGCTTTTTATAGCAGCCGGGTCCTGATTGGGGCATTGCAGGTTTTGAGTAATGCATATTTCTATAGGGCACGGGGTACTGTTACATACAAATTCGCCCTCACGTTTCATTTGTCCCGGCAGGTCGTGTTTGCCATCATTGGCCGTGTGCCTTGTGGTAGGTGCAGATGCAGTTTTTAATACTTCTATGCGGTCTCGGGGTGTTTCGGTGGTTGTTGTTGCAGTTGGTATTTCGGGTGCTACATCCCGTACCCAGTTGTGTTGTGTAGTAGGTGCAATGGCCAGTTGTGGTCCGTTCATTATTTCGTGTTGCAGCCACCATGCACCACCACCGGTAGCTACTACAATGGCGGCTACGGCAGCGGCTTTTTGCCACCAATGCGTTTGTTTGGTGGGGTGCAACTGTTGGTGCAGCTTCAGCCATTCGGCGTTTGTGTCAAAGCCTGGCATCAGCTCGCTCAGCGATGTCTGATCTAATATGTCGTTAGGCTTCTTCATATGCATCAGATTATTGGTAATAATTGTTTTTTCAATTGTATTCTTGCCCTGTGCAGGTGCGATTTTGAAGTGTTTTCTGTTATACCCAGCAGCGCAGCTATTTCCTTGTGTTGCATTTCTTCAAATACATATAGGTTAATAACAGTGCGCCACACATCGGGCAGGCTATGCAGGGCTTTCATTATCTCTTTTGCTGTCAGGCCACTCAGTATGTCGGCATCTGCCATGCGGTCGTCAAACACCATCGTATCGCCCACCAGCACCAAATGGTTCTTTTTTCGCAGAAACATCAGGCATTGGTTCACTACTATCTTTTTTAGCCATGCCTTCACACTACCTTCACCACGCCATGCAAATGAATCTATATTTCTGAAAAAATTACAAAAGCCATCCATCAGCACCTCTTTGGCATCTTCTTCATTTACCACATACCTCAGGCACAATATCATCATGTCCTCGGCATATAGTTTGTACAGTTTCTCTTGCGCAGTAGCGTTGTTTTGCTGGCATTGCTTCATCAGCGTTGCTTCATCGTCCTTGCCCGAGAATCTGAATATCAATGTTGCAGCGTTTTTGTTGGTTTACAATGGTGTTTGGGGGCTCAATGCTTTCTTCTGTTTTTGTTGCGCCATCAGCACCTTCTTGTGCACTACACTTTACTAAATGCATACTACATGAAGATAGTTGCATAGAACGAAAAAAATGTGAAAAATCTGTATCGTATACCCCATCAAAGCCACTATCTTGCAACAGGATGAGGAATGTTTTGCCATTATTGTTGGTTCTGTTAGCTGCCATGGTGGCTACTGCCGGCTTTATTGATGGCCGCAAAAAGGGCAATGACCAACTGGTGTTGCAACACAGTACGGGGCTGGCTGGTGTGCAAAAATACCTGCCTGCCGGTGCGCATATAGGCTTTGTTTGTACCCGCAACGATGCGCCCACGTATGCTGCTTGCCGCTATGTATTGGCTCCGGTATACCTTGGCTACAGGGTGTCTTTGCCTACCGATACTTTGCTGGTAGTAAACGAACGTGAAAATGGCGATTCTCTAATGCAGCAAATGGTAGCCAGCCATAAATTGCTGTGGCAAAATACATACTTAGGTTACAACTACTATCTGATAGCTAAACAATAATGCCAACCGCTATTATTTACATCATATGGGCAATGGCTACAGCCGGGTGGGGTAGCGCACTCTATTTTTTGTTGCTGGCAGCCGGTATACCCGGCATAGGTATTGCAGTGGCAATAGTACTGTTGCTGATGGGAGGCTTGTATTACCTGCAAAAGAAAATATTGCCAATTGTATCCTTCGTTATCTCGCCATTGTCTACGCTTACAATGGTGGGTGTAGGTGTCATAAGCTGGGTAATGGTGGTATCATCAGCATCGCACATTACATCATATGGCGGCTGGGATGCATGGGCTATCTGGAACTTGCAGGCAAAGTACCTGGCAGATGGTACGCACTGGCAAAATATGTTCCTGAACACCCGGCATGGCCACCCCGACTATCCGCTGCTTGTGCCAACTATCAGTGCTATATGCAGCCGCCTGGTGCCTTCTGCGGGGGTAGAAGTACCCGCTTTTTTCTGGAGTGTGGCAATGGCTATACTGGTGCTTGTGTTGCTATGGTTGTCGTTAAGGCCCAAAAGTTTGCTGGTTTCTGCATGGGCAGTCTATTCGGTGGTTGCCAGCCAATATTATGTTACACAGGCTACTGCCATGTATGCCGACATTACATTGGCTTGCTTCTTTCTTGCCGCTATACAATCTCTCAGGCTGTTGCCGGCGGGCAACCTTCAGGTATTATTGTCTGCCCTATGCATTGGTTGCTGCGTATGGACCAAAAATGAAGGCACAATTTTGGCTGGGCTATTTACTGTTTTTCATTGCCGCACCTTGTTGCTGCAAAAGCGATGGGTAATGTTCCTTTCCGGAATAAGTTTGCCGTTGACAGCGTGGTGCTTGCTGAAAGGTGTGTATGCACCAGCTAACGATTTAGCACACAACTTCTCTGTGGCATCGCTACAGCAGCTTATGCAATGGGCGCGATACGGTATAATATGGCAGCATATGGCAGATACGGTAAATGCACATTTTGGCTACATGCGCTGGGTAATAGTGTTGTATTTGCTGGTATGTTTGTTCCGCAAACGCTGGCCTACGGCTACCGCATGGATGCTGGCAGGTTGCATGGCAGCCTATTTCTTCATTTATGTTTTATCTCCTATGGATCTCAATTGGCATTTGGTTACCTCTGCAGACAGGTTGATGCTGCAATTGATGCCCGCCCTGTTGTATGTATTGATAGATGACGGAATTGGGAACAAAATTGCAATGCCCCAAAACATTTTCTTTAGCCGGTTTGGCATGAACGGCTAGAAAAAAGGGGCTCCTGAAAAGGAGCCCCATACAACTTTAGAGTAAACCTGCCTATTGGCAGGGATTATTTTTTTGACATCATGTTTTTGGCTTCTATGCTCAGTGTAGCATGTGGCACAGCGCGCAAACGTGCTTTGTCTATCAGTTTGCCGGTAACGCGGCAAACGCCATATGTTTTACTTTCTATACGCACCAGTGCTTTCTCCAGATGGTTCATAAACTGTATCTGACGGCTGGCCAATTGAGCCAATTGCTCGCGCTCCATAGCACCGCTGCCGTCTTCCATATTCATAAAGCGGTTCTCGGTATCTTCGGTACCAGCTTCATCTTTGTGGGTTATAAGACCCTGCAAATACTGTAATTCTTTGCGTGCAGCTTCCAAACGTGTTTGTATCAGCTGTTTGAACTCATTCAGTTCTTCGTCGCTGTAACGGTACACCATTGCTGGTTGTGTTTCCTGTATGGGTTCGTCCAGTATAGAACGGTATGTCTCTGGTTGGTATGGCAATACAGCGTCTACAGTATCTTTAGATGCTTTCGATTTGTTTTCCAGCTTTCTGTGTGCAATAATAACCTGCGGCTTTTTTTCTATGGGTCTTGCTGCGGGGGTGGCAGTAGGCTTTGGTGCAGGTGGTGCCGATTTCAATATCTGCAACGTTTTTGCTGCCAACGCTTTTGCCGCAGCGGCCTTTGCTGCTGCTGTAGCCTTGGTCGCTGTTGCTTTAGCTGGTTCTGCTTTTTTTACAGGTGCAGGTTCTACAGCCTGTTTGGTAGTAGTTTTTGCAGGTGTGGGTTGGGGGGTGGGTTCCGGTGTGGTATTCTTAGTTGCTTCCGCAGCGTTCTTTTCCGGTGCTACTTTTTTAGGGGCAGCAGGCGCAGCTTTCTTTTCAGGCGCAGCCTTTTTAGATGCGGTTGTTTCTGAGGCTTGAGGTGCCGGTTTTGTATTCTTTTTCTCCACAGTCTTTTGATTATTGGTTGACGCTTTTGGTTTCTGAATTGGTGCCTTAGTCTGTTGGGTATTTTTTTCTTCAGCAACTTTAGCGGTTGCTTTTTCAGGTGTTGCGGCTACCTTGGCTGCAGGTGTTTTCTTTTTGGCGGGTGGCAACTTTGGTATACTGCTGGCTACGGTACTTTTGGGTGCGGTAGCTTTAGCCGTGGCTTCCTTTTTTGGGGTAGTTGTTGCGCCATTTGCAGGTTTTACTTGCTGCTTTTTTGCGGTAGCCATAATTTTTATGGTGTTTTATATATATG
>JAGKWS010000166.1 GCA_021151685.1 Chitinophagaceae bacterium | reverse complement strand
GATCACGAACATGTTGGGTCAGGTAGTATACCGTGGCGATTTGAAGATGACGGCAGGCAAGATAGACGCACAGCTGGTGCTGGACGGCAGCTTGTCATCTGGCATGTACCTGCTGACACTGCAACTGGACGGCCAATCAAAGACCTTCCACTTCGTGCTGGAACAGTAGAAATATCTGGCAACAGACATAAACGAATGGGGCAACGTTTCAAAGCGTTGCCCCATTCGTTTATTGCAAACTATTCTGATGACTAGTGTTCTGTTTCTTCGTGGGTATATGCGTAGTCGGACAGGTACTGGAAGCGGGGGGTGAGTTTACCGTCCTCGCAAATGGTTGCACGTTGCAAAATATCGCTGTTTTCCTTAAGCAGTTCGGGCAATACATGTTTTTCGAAGTGCACACCAAAATACTGAGATGCATCGGCTGGCAACTCGTTGGGCAGATTGTCTACCGACATAATATCGATGGTTTCCTTGCCCTTGCGGTAAGGTTCGGTCATTGCCAAAGTTTGGCGGTCTACTCCAAATACCGGATTGGCAATGGTAGTAGCATCGAGCGTGATGGGCACAGAGCCATCTACATCGCAACTGATATCGGCAATGACACTGATACGCCAATCGCGACGGCGAATGTCTTCTTTTTCGAACAGGCGGGCAATACGTTCTTCCCAATAAATGCCGTTCATGAGAATGTCGGCCTGATTGACATAATTGGAGAACAGACATTTATAGGCACCGGGATTGGCATGGAAGTCATCGCGGTGGAAGAGACCATTGTCTTTCCGTGCATACAGGCTGGCACCTTTGAGGTGGGTAAATACAGGATAGTCGTACTGATGGGTGATGAAGTCGGTAGGTTCTACCTCTTCTATATCGAGGCGGCGCATCACATCGAGCACGCCCGATGCTACCCTACCCGACCCTGTCATTACAATCTTGATATTGGGGAGTTTTACGGCATTATAGGCACGAATCATATCGTCGTAAGTACCCACGGCATGGGCGGCGGGCAACTGGTACAGACCCGACTTGCGGCCGTAGGTAAGCAGCCCATTGTGTGCCCCTACAATACCGGCAAACATCCCAAAACCCAGTATGCGCTGTTCATCGGCATGGGTAAGGCATTCGTAATCTATCATGCGCACGTGCTTGTCTATAAGCGCATTCATGAGACCCTTGTTGTGGGGTTGTTTTTTGCGTGTGTGCGAGAAGAAGAAGTATGTTTTACCGGGTATCAGGTACTCGGCAGGTACTTCTTTGATGCCCATCAAAACATCGCACTGGCTCATATCGGCACTGAGTGTGATACCCTCGGCCATGTAAGCAGCATCGGGGTAACAACGGGTGGGCGATGGCTCTACAGAGATGTGAATACCCGGATATTTATCCATTATCGCCCTGCATTGATGCGGCGTTAGTGCCACGCGCTCGTCTGGCAGCTTTTTCCTTTCTCTTATCAGTCCTATACGCAGCATGTCGTAATTTTGCCGCAAAGATACACAGCTACCAGCTGTAGCAGTGCAGCAATCTGAAAATGTAGTTATTACAGCATGGAAAATTACTTTACGCTCTACAACCTACCTGTTAGTTTTTCGCCGGACCCGGTAGTGGTGAAGCAGAAATATTACGAACTGAGTCGCCAATACCACCCAGACAAGTTTGCCAATGCAGGCAGCCACGAGCATGCGCTGGCCCTGCGTATAGCCGCCATGAACAACGATGCCTACAAAACGCTGCGCGATGCCGATGCTACGATGGCCTATGTGTTGCGCATTGCGGGTGTGCTGGAGGAGGAGGAGAAATACCAACTGCCAGCGGCCTTCCTGATGGAGATGATGGACCTGAACGAGGCCATAAGCGACTATGAGGACGACACAACCAATACAAAGGCTCGCGAAACAGCCACTGCCACCCTGAAAGAACAAATGGATGAATGGGAAACCGCTACAAACAGGCTGAAACAACAATATAGTGCCGGTGCCCCCAACCCTGCCCTACTGGCGCAACTAAAGGATATGTACATGCGCAAAAAGTACCTGCTGCGCATAGCAGACAGGCTCCGATAAGCAACCTAAAGGTGGCGTATATGTATAGCCACAAACTATTTTTGAAAAAATGATAACGCATAATATTGCATTATCGACAAAGAAGTTATACATTTGCAGCCACTTACCAACGCCCGGATGGCGGAATTGGTAGACGCGCCAGACTCAAAATCTGGTTTTCGCAAGAAAGTGCAGGTTCGATTCCTGTTCCGGGCACAAAAGGTCAGAGTGAGTGTGGGAGCGAGAGCGACACCTCACTCTGACCTTTTTCTTCTTTACTCAATCCCACACTCACACTCAATTGCTATGTTTGATTTTGAGAACCTCGAAGTTTACAAAAAAGCGAAAGCATTTAATGCTGTGGTTGTAAAATCGGTTCTTAGAATTGAAACGCTTGATGGAATAACAAAAAATCAGCTAAGAAGGGCATCTTTAAGCGTTGTACTAAACATAGCAGATGGCACGAGCCGATTTAGCAAGCCAGACCGAAAGAATTTTTGTGTGATTGCGCGAGGTTCGGTATTTGAATGCGTCGCCATATTTGATATTCTGAGAGATAGTGAGCAATTATCGGCAGCAGAATTCAACAGTTTATACTCGCTTGCAGAAGAGATGTCTAAAATGTTATTTGCAATGATTAGGAATCTTGACCAATAGATGTCAAATATGCCGAGGCCCATATGGACACACCACAGGTACAGAATTAATGCCGCGGCTGAGCATCCGCAAATTTGGAGATTTACAGCCTCACCGACGAAGCCAAAGACATATGTCGAATAATTTTTACTACATTCAGTCTACGGCTGACTAGAACTTTATTCTCGTTCTGGTTGCAACCAGCGAAATGAACTGGAAAAACGGAGTATATTACTACACAAGGTCCTGTATAAGCAAATGGGCAGGCGGTCAATTTTTCAGCTTTAGAGCCCTGATTGCCGGGGAGTCCTCTTCGAGAGACTCCACGGAGACGGAAACAATATTCGTAGGAAGATGCTGTTAAAGATAACGCACCTTGATCATTTTCATTTTGACTAATAATCACATACCATTCATTGTGAATCGGTTCTGAAGCGCACCATCTTACCAGCCAAGGTGCATAATATCTCGCTTCATGATAGTACAATCCACTTTCCTCATTCCATTCGTTGCCAGTATACCTATACCACTTGGCTACAGCATTTAATGCACGATTTGTAGCAGGGAAATTAGTGGACTACGACTAGAGACAAATTTCTTACTTGCCCTTATTTTGGTTGGCACGGTTTATCTAAATAAATTATTGCTCTTTGAGGGTCTTCTTTTAAATACACTACCGTATAATATTTTCCAATGGAAAGCTCAGGGTATGTTTTTACATAATCGGGTGGTAAATTTTGACTACGACCAAATTCTTTACCTTGGGCAGTATATACGAAAACCACAGATTTTTTGGATATGTATTTTGATGTCGCACTCAATATGAAATTATTGTTTATATCTTCTATTATGCCAAAGGTTGTGTCAACTAGCGGTAGTTCATCTTGAGTAAATAAAGGCGCCCATGTTACAGGTAGATAAATATCTGGATGGGTAGTGTCTATAAGTATTTTATATTTTTCACCTACTACTATATTACCAACGTTAAGTGTTATGGTACTATAATTTTTATAAAGGCGGTCGTTATACCAGTATTTAAACATTGATGCACCACCTTCTCCCCCATAATCTTTTTGTACTAGTTCTCCTGTAATTGTTATCCAGCTTGCATTAACCGTACTTTTTTTTGTTTCGCCTTTCTTGATAAAGCTAATTATAGTAATGCATAAGGCTACAAAGGCTATACTTACGCCTATGGCAACACAAATTGCTAAAACGATTCTTATTATTTTACTTGTTTTCATAATGCGCTATTTTGTCAAAATGGCTTTACGTCCTGGCAGAGTCTCTCGAAGAGGACTCGGCGGCAACATGGGTGCAGAAGTAGCCCGTAGTACTGGCTGCTCGGTGGATACTTTGTACACCACACACAAGACACCCAAAAACTGGCCAACAAACACCTGTGGTATAGTCTGGAATATCAGGATGGCATAAAGCCCGATAGCCTTGTGGCCTATGGCAATGATTATAAAGATACCGTATATTTACAACATATGCCAGGCCAGAAACAATTTGAATTGACAGACCATCTGGGCAATGTGCTGGCCGTTGTGGACGAAACCCGACACGTAAGAACCTACGATACCATATGTCCTATCCGAGTCTCTCGAAGAGGACTCGGCGGCCCCGTTGTATCCCCGTTGTTCCGGTTCTTCCCGCAGGGGCGAACCTGAACTGCTGATAGTGCCCGTTCTGCGAACGGCTTCACGTTGTTGTAGCCCTATGCCTATTACCAGTTGGCCGTAGCTTACCATAAATTGTTTGGCATTGGCTTTGCCTACGGTAGGTGTGGTAGCCAGAATCCGTCCGGCTTCACCTTTTTTGATACACAAAGTAAAGACAGCTACCAATAGAACAAGTATCTTAGTGCTCTCCCTCCCCCACTTCAACAGAATTTTACCCAACTCAAAAAAAGTTTGTAATTTTTGTCTGCCAGCGAAAATGCTGTTCGTCACCTATTCGTAATCCAATTTTTTAAACCAAAAAACACAGTACAATGAAAAATTTCATGCTTATTTTTCGTGGTGGCAGCGATGCAATGAAAATGTCTCCGGAAGAATCTCAGCAAAACATGCAACAATGGTTCTCGTGGATAGGCGATTTGCAAAGCAAAGGTATTTACAAAGCCGGTGAAGCGTTGCTGCCTACGGGTAAAACAGTAAAAAAAGGCAATGTAGTTACAGATGGCCCATATGCCGAGAGCAAAGAAATGGTGGGCGGATTCTTCATTATTAATGCTGCCAGCATTGAGGAAGCTTCTGAGATTGCCAAAGGTTGCCCCGACCTTCGCTTGGATGGAACCGTTGAAGTGAGAGACGTAGTGGTTTTTGACAATATGTAATTGATGCCATTTGCAG
>JAGKWS010000165.1 GCA_021151685.1 Chitinophagaceae bacterium | reverse complement strand
GGGACATCCTGCGCAACCTGCTGCTGGCGGCGCGATGGACGGTGGCCCTGTCCCTGCTGGCCTTCATCGGCGGCGGACTGGTCGGCCTGGCCCTGCTGCTGGTGCGGCTGCTATGTATACCTCGCCCTGCGGTGCTTTGGGTGCTGCAGGGTGTGTACCCTTCAGCGTTACTATAAAGCTGGCTATCTGCTGCATTTGCATGGGCGAGTAGTCGTCTTTCCAGCTCTTCATGCCCTTGTCTTGCCAGCCATACTTTATAGACTTGAAGATATCTTTGATACCACCACCGTGCAGCCAGTAGTCGTCTGTAAGGTTGGGGCCTACCGAGCCACCACCATCGGCAACGTGGCAGGCAGCACAGGTGGCCAGGTACATTTCTTTACCCTTGGCCAGTGCTGCGGCATCGGTGAGGGCTACTACATTGCTTTCATCTACATTGTTGGCAGCTTTGGCCAGATAGGCTGCTTTGTCTTCCTCGCCCTTCTCCATTTCCATCACAAATTCTTCTTCAGAGCTGGGTGCAGTATGGGCTATGTGGTAGCGGTACACATAAATGATGCCTACAAATATGGTAAGATAGAAACCATACAACCACCATGGGGGCAAACTGTTATCCAGTTCCTGAATGCCGTCATAATCGTGGTCGAGGAGTATATCTTTTTCCTTTTCAATAGAGGCCGCTTTGTTGAATTTGTCCCAAAACCAGCTCTTTTTGGCAGTTACCTCGGCCACCAGTTCGGGTTTGGCGCGCAATACCTTCAGCAATTGGTTGATGTAGGCCGACAGCATGACAATGACAATAATCTCCAGCACTATTACTGTCATCAGTGTATAGAACTCAGAAGCGGGTATGCCATCTATGGCATCTACGATAGGTGCTGCGGCCTCCTGCGCTTTTGCCGTAAGGCTGGCTACAGAGGCCAGTAGCAGCATGGCTACCGTGGGTATTATGCCTTGGTTTTTATCTTTCAGGCTTTTATCCTTTACCACTATGCCCAGTTGTGCCAGTGTATAGGCCAGCGCACCTATTACCAACACCAGTACCAGCATCAGGCCTACCAGTGTTATCAGCGTTATGTTGTAGTGTTGTTCCTTGTCGGTACCGCCGGTAGCCGCCTGGCACAGGCCGGGCATCAGCATTACGGCAGCCAGCAGTATTTTATTTGCGTATCGCATATCTGATCTTTGTAAGTTGTAATTAGTCGTTGTTGTTGTCTGCAAATGGAATCTCACTCATGGCATTGATGTACTTTTTATCGGCCTTGAAAGACCACAGTGCCACCACTGTAAAGAAGGCAAAAAATATAGCCAGCGACGTAAGGGGGAATATGCCTACACCCGTAATGGACTCCAGATAATTGATGAATTTCATTTTGCCTTTATTTGATGGTTGAAGAATGTTGTTCCAGTTTGATGTCGGTACCAATACGTTGCAGATAGGCGATGAGGGCTATGATTTCCTTATCGTTTTTCACAGTTATCTTATCCTTTGCCAGATTGGCTACTATAGCGTCGGCCTGTTTCACCACATCGGCATTGGCTGTTTTGTCGTAGCCAGCCTCGTAGGGCACACCCAGTGTTATCATTGCGCGTACCTTGGCACCGGTCAGGCTGGTGTCCAGCTTGTCGGTAAACAACCATGGGTAGGCTGGCATGATGGTAGCTGGCGAGATGCTTGCCGGCTCGTACATGTGGTTGAAGTGCCAGCTATCGGGGTACTTGCCGCCTACGCGGGCCAGATCGGGACCGGTACGTTTACTACCCCATTGAAATGGGTGGTCGTACACAAACTCACCAGCTTTAGAGTATTCGCCATAGCGCACTACCTCGCTGCGGAAGGGGCGCACCATTTGGCTGTGACACAGGTAGCAACCTTCGCGAACGTAGATGTCGCGGCCGTGCAGCTCCAGCGGTGTATATGGTTTCACACTGGCTATGGTAGGTATGTTCGACTTTACCATGAAGGTGGGTATCATTTCTATCATACCACCAAGGGCTACTACTACAAGGCTCCATACCAAGAGTTGCACGGGTCTTCTTTCTATCCAGCGGTGCCAGTGCTGAGAGCCGTGTGGCACATATACTGCGGCCAGTGGAGATGCTTCTACAGGTTCTTCGTTCAGGGCTTCGCCTGCTTTCATTGTCTTCCACAGGTTGTAGCACATAATGAGGGCACCAATCAGGAACAGTACGCCACCTATACCACGCATCAGATAGAAGGGTTGCATTTGCTTCACGGTATCGAGGAACTGATACTTCAGTGTGCCTTCTGGTGTAAATTCTTTCCATGCAAGGCTTTGCATAAAGCCGGCCCAATACATAGGTACGGTGTAGAATACAATACCGAGGGTACCAATCCAGAAGTGGTTATTGGCCAGTTTTACAGAGTACAGCTTGGTACGGAATATTTTAGGTATCAGATAGTACAGGATACCGAATGTGAGGAAGCCATTCCAGCCAAGGGCACCTACGTGTACGTGGGCAATGGTCCAGTCGGTAAAGTGGCTGATGGCGTTTACGTTTTTCAGACTCAGCATAGGGCCTTCAAATGTGGCCATACCATAGGCGGTTACGGCTACCACCATAAACTTCAGTACAGGTTCTTCGCGCACACGGTCCCATGCGCCACGCAGTGTGAGCAGGCCGTTGAGCATACCACCCCACGATGGTGCTATGAGCATGATAGAGAATACAGTACCCAAAGACTGTGCCCAGTCGGGCAGAGCAGTGTACAGCAAGTGGTGCGGGCCAGCCCATATGTATATGAATATAAGTGCCCAGAAGTGGATGATAGACAGGCGGTAAGAGTAAACAGGGCGGTTAGCTGCCTTGGGCAGGAAGTAGTACATAAGGCCCAGGTACGGAGTGGTAAGGAAGAATGCCACCGCGTTATGACCATACCACCATTGTACCAGCGCATCTTGCACGCCTGCATACCAAGAATATGACTTGAGGAAGGTAAAAGGAATCTCGATAGAGTTAACAATGTGCAGCATGGCTACTGTAACGAATGTGGCTATATAGAACCAGATGGCCACATACAGGTGCCGTTCGCGACGCTTGAGTATAGTGCCAAACATGTTCCAGCCAAAGGCTACCCACACCAGTGCTATCAGTATGTCTATAGGCCATTCCAGCTCGGCATATTCTTTACCGGTGGTAAAACCCGCCAGAAGGGTTAACGCCGCCAGCACTATGATAGACTGCCAACCCCAGAAGTGGAACTTACTGAGCTTGTCGCTGAACATGCGCGCCTTGCACAGGCGTTGCAGCGAGTAGTACACCCCCATAAATATACCGTTACCTACAAAGGCGAATATGACGGCATTGGTGTGTACGGGCCTTACGCGGCCAAATGTGGTGGGGGCTGAATTGAAGTTCAGCGATGGGTACACGAGCTGAAAGGCGGCCAAAATGCCCGCCAACATACCTACAACACCCCAAATGATGGTTGCGTAGGCAAACCATTTTACAATCTTGTTGTCGTAGTTGAACTTGTCTACCTGTGTAACGTCTCGGTCTAATGCTACATTCATAACGGTACTGTTGATTAAAAACTGCTTTAAGATTTTTTTACATCATTGTCGTACAGCATACGCATAGAGGCCCCATCCCGGTCTTCGTACTGGTCGGTTTTAACGCTCCAGATGAAGGCCCCGAGAAATGTGGCTGCAACTGCAATACTGACAATGACTAAAACAAATAATGCGCTCATATGCACTGAATAGAAATACGCAACAAAACTATTCAGCCCCCGGCCGGGGGTTCATGACGGGGCTCAAACTTGTGGCTGATTATGGTCAGGTATCTGACAAAAGAAAGGATTACTTCCAGATACGGAAATCGAAACGAAGGCGGCTGTGCATCATAAGGGTGCGCCAGTCTATACCCAGAAACACCAGTAGCATACCTATGCCCGATGCTACACCCAGTATGCTCTGCCACGATAGGCCGCCCTCGGTAAGGGCAACCATGTTGCGCGCAGCATAGTCGCCACTGAGCACCATTATCATATCGCTTACAAACTTGCCGGCTACAAAGGCAGGCATAAAGCCCAGCATACGCACCCGCGCTATGCCTGCCGCAGTAAACAAGGGTACCGATGGCATGGGTACCATGGTATAGAAAAATACAAATGCCTGCACCTTCCAACTGCCGGCCTGCAATTGTTTACCAATAAATTCTATGTCTTCGCGCTTGGAGGGTTTCAGTACTTTGTCTGAAAAGAAGGGAATATACAGACTGAGGATGTAGCGACCCAACGCAGAGCCCAATACGCCGGTAACAAGCACGATCCATATATTGAGGTCGAACCGCATCTGAAAAAAGACCATAACCGTCCATGCGGGCGGCCCCACAAACGGAATAAGATCTACCAGAAACGACGCAAGAAATACCAGGGCGTACCACATACCAGGCAAAGGCAGCAAAGATAACAATTGCTGCTACCCTGTATGCATGACAATTATCACAGAACCACAGTTGGTTTGTTACTTTCTGCGCTTGCCCAATATACCCAGTGGGCGGTATTTTTTCTGTTTGGTAAGGCCAAAGCCCTCTATGGCATGCTTGCGAATGTGGGCTACGGCTTCCTCTACCGAGTCGGTAAAGAGGAATAGGTCTTCATCGCCGGGACTGATGGTTTTTTCTGCCAGCATTTTTTCTACATGCTGCATCAGGTCTTTGTGGTATTCTTTGCCCATGAGCACTACAGGAAAGTGGCTGATTTTTTTGGTTTGTATCAGGGTTATGGCTTCAAAAAACTCATCGAGCGTGCCATAGCCGCCGGGCATTACCACAAATGCATAAGAGTATTTGGAGAGGAGTACCTTGCGGACAAAGAAGTATTTGATGTTTACCCAACGATCGAGATAGGGATTATGGGTTTGCTCCATAGGCAATACAATATTGCACCCTGCCGACCGGCCGTTTACGTCTTTGGCACCACGGTTGGCCGCTTCCATAATGCCGGGGCCACCACCCGTCATAATGGTGAAGCCCAGTTTGGCTATTTCGGCACTTACCTTTCGGGCCATTTCATAATAAGGGTGGCCTTCGGCAAAACGGGCCGAGCCAAATACAGT
>JAGKWS010000018.1 GCA_021151685.1 Chitinophagaceae bacterium | reverse complement strand
ATACAGAAAAGTTGTGGTTTTTGCCCGCCAGAGATAAGAGATTCAGGAGGTGCCGAGGAAAACAACACAGGCTCAAGCATTGGTGGCATAGAAGATGAGGGAAAGAAGAAAGAGGAGGAAGAGAAAGACAAAGATCCGGTAGACACCACATGTTGTTCCGGATGTTCCGAAGGGCATCCGGAACTGCTAATATAGCCCGTTCTGCGAACGGCTTCATGTTGCTGTAGCCCAATGCCTGCGGCAAAATTGCGTGCCAAGGGCAGGCAGGGGCTACTCTGCAATATCTGAGCTTTGGTACATAGAATTCCGTTTGCAGAAGGGCATCCTATCATTGGTTCCGGATGTCCTTCGGAACATCTGGAACAACGTGGTTTATGAGAAATGGCGGATAAATTTCTTAAAAATAAAAAAATGGGAAAATTTTACATTTTAATACTACTGTTCTTTTTCAGTTGTTCTGAGAAAGAATGGAAAGGAAAGAGCCATTTCGAGAACATAAAACAAGTTCAATCAAGCATGAGTGTTGAAGAAGTATTAAACATTATGGGGCCCCCAGACACATGTCTGATCTCTCAAAGAGACACGCAAAGGCAATTCGAATTGATATGGTACACACCCATGCTTGCTGCAGGTCACATATATGTCATTTTTAATAGTAAAGATAGCATAGTCGACTATGCTATTGATGGCAATTAAGGGAATGCATGCCCATGTTGTTCCGGATTCATCCAACGTGCGCGCCCGTAACAGATGTTTAATAACAAGGTAGCGACTTTTTAAACCGCTGTTATATAAAATGTTCCGCAGGGCACCATGTTGGCCGTAGCTTATCACAGAATGTTTGGCGTAGGCTTTGCCTACGCCAAACAGCTATATTTGTTTATGCATGCTACGGCAAATATGGAGATTAAAATATAGATGTAAGAAATACTCTTCCTATCTCTTATGATTACGTGGCAAATGACTCTGTAAAGACCAAAGCAAGCCCCCCTAATTTATGAAGCTGAATATTGAAGAAAAAAAGATAGTTGACATTGTATTCATTACCCATACTGATGTGGCGGCATGTATCGAAATGACTTTGGTATTAGAAGATGATTTTTCGAAGGTGACCTATTTGCGAATAGGTGTAGATGAAGACACCGACGAGCTTATTGTTCGTGCAGAACTAAAACCTTTTGGGCATGTAACGGACAATGTGACATCATGCGAAAATGATACAATGGCCAACCTGCGCAAGGCAATATTGGGGAAAGTCATTGCCACATACTGGACGGCCAACAATCACAAAGGCTATTTCGATATGCTTGCATTGGGTATTGGCGAACTTACACCCAACCTCATTGTATCATGTGCTGCATCTCGCTTGGTTTTCGGTATTGTGGAGGGTAGTTGTCTTTTTTGCAAAGTTTAATACGTGCCTTCCATTTCCATGTTGGCCGTAGCATGTAAAATTGATGATAGAAGTTTGCCCTGGGCTCTTGCATACGGCAGGCAAGGCGGCCAATTTCCGTCCGGCTTCATTTTCTTTGGTACTTTACCTCTATAACCCACGTCTGGCGGGCATTTGTAGTTACATCATATACACCACAGTGGCTATTATACAAGCTGTGTGCCATACCATACAGAGTGCAATTGGCTGGCTGGCGGCCATGCCCCATCTTTACCGCATAACCATATCATCCTATGCATGCTCCCGCTCATCGTACGCACACTCACAAACACACGCTGCCCCAACATACCCCATATACCACACCATGGGGCATCTACAATGCCACGCAATCAATTGATAGTCAACATACTCACTCCATCCACGCCCCAAATGCCATGAAAAAACACAACACACAAATAGGGCAAGATCCCCTCGCTCTTCGCTCTCATTTCCTCTGTTGCAGAAACGGGGTGAATGTACTACCGTTCCAGCGGTATACCCCCCCACCGTCTGTGCCTATCCATAGCGCATCGGCATGGTCGCGGTATATGGTCCAGATGGCATTACTGGCCAAGCCTTGTTGCTGGCCGTAGTGTGTTATTTGTCCGTTGCGGTATCGCCACAGGCCGGCATCTATGGTGCCTATCCACAAGTCGCCACCTGCATCTTCGGTTACAGACCATACACGGGCCAAGCTACTATCGTTGGCCTCGAAGTGCGAAAAGAATCGGGGGTTGGCAAGGTGTAGATTTTCTGTAATGTTTTCCAGCGTATCGTTGCGGTAGCGCAGCAGGCCATAGCCATTGTTGCCTATCCACAGGTTGCCATGGCGGTCTTCGTACAGGCAGCGAATGGGGGCACCCAATTGTTTGTCGGTAAACCAGTGGTACTGCTGCCCGGTGTACATACACAGACCTGCGGTACAGGTGCCCAGCCACAGACGGCCATGGCTATCGCGCAGGCTTGCATAAATGTCGTACAGCAAGCGTGTATCGGCACCGGGGGCAATGAGTGGCGATGTGCGTGGCGGGCAGAACTTTTGCAGTGCATGGCCATCGTAGTAATTGCCGGTAAGCAAGGTGCTTTCTGGCAAATGGTCTATGCGGTCGTTGCAAGTAGTATCGGGGTTCAAGGCATAAAAGCCCATGGCATTCAGGCGGCACACGCCTACGGCAGTAGTTATCCACATAGTGCCTGTGGCATCTTGCGTTATGCCCCATACGCTGTTGCTGCGCAGGCCGTGTGTGGTGGTATAATGCACAGTAGTTTGGCCATTGTGCCAGTATATGCCCTGACTGTTGGTGGCAAACCAATAGTTGCCACTGGCATCCTGAAAGATGCAGCGAATGTCGGTGCCTATGGCCGTTACAGTATCGCCTGCAGGCAATACAACTATGGCAGTTGGCTTTTGCCCGTTACAGGCACTATGCAGAGCCAGCAATGGGTATAGCAGCAAGGCAAAAAGCAGGTGTTTCATGGCAAAAATGGCAGCTAATAGTTGCAGTACTGAAAGTAGTTATCATTCTCTGCACTATACCCGCAAAAGGGTTATAGAAATGATAAAAATGCTACGCTGCGGCCATGCCTGCTGCCACCACATTTAGGGGGTAGCGGGGGGCATTTCTTCTGTTGCCCGGCAAGCCCACCACCTGATATATATAGTCGTATTTTAGTTCAGCTCCCTGACGATTACTGGCAAACTAACTATAAACGCGGTGCCGTTCCCTTGTTTTGATGTTATGTTCTGTGTGCCGCACGAACTCTTTATAAGGTGTTTTACCAGTTGCAAACCAAAGCCATAGCCGGTTTCGCCACATTCTGGGCTATTATTTGCAGCATTTCCACCTTTTCTGTAGTAATAAGGTAGTAAGTGTTTTGGCATTTTTATCCAATACGCACAGGGCACCAGGGTTATATTGCTGATACCTGAGCGGAATACCAAAGTAGTAACGCAGGTGCGGGTCGCTGGTCACATAAAATTTATCGAGGAACCGTTCGTCGTTATGTAGTTCCTTTACTTCAAACGGGGTATAGCCCATAATGGTATATTGGCAACCCGAATCTCAGCGCGTCATTTGTTCCAGCTCTATGCCATGTGCCGATACAGACCATTGGGTGAAAGAGTCTATCAAATTGACGAGCGAAATCTCTGTGCCACCTATTTTAGCAGCCAACTTCAAGAGGTCTTTAAAGCTCTCGTCAAGTATGGGGTCTATATTAAAGTTGGAAAGTGCTACTAAACGCTCCATTTCGATTTTAGGTATAGGCGGTATTATTTTCTGCATGATACAAATTTTAGGACAGTTGATCATATTGCATCTATATACCTATATTTCCCTGCCGGTATGGTATATTGATTCCACTTGAAAGAGCCGGGACATTCTTTTGGCTACACCTTTACCGCCCCCAATTGCACCCCCGGCGGGCATTAGCAATTACCTCACCTACATACGTTTGCCGTAGTCTGCAATATTCAAAAAAAATGTTTGCCGTAGGCATTTACCAGCTTCCCGGTGGCGGTACATCCATCTATAGCGATGCTCGTTTACAACTGCGCATCGCTATAGACACCCCGGCTACCATCCCAAAATCTTAGATTTGGGATTGGGAATTTCATCAACGTATTGCATACCTTATGCCCATATACAGCTCGCGGCCTCGTACCGGCCCCCATACCGACGATAGATCGAAATAGGGCCCAAACGGATTGGTGGCACTGATGATGGGGTTGGGCTGTCGGTAATTGGTAAGGTTTTCGCAGCCCGCATACACATCCAGTGTGCGCCACCGCCATGTAAGCTGCACCGCAAGGGTGGTGTACGGTACAGACCATAACGGCCTGCGGTAGGGCTCGGGATTGCTGCGGGTATCGGGCAGGCGCATACGATCGTACCAATGTAGGTTGGCATCGGCCTGCCAGCGGCGGTTGGCAGTAGTATAAGACACTGCCCCCATAGCCCGGTGACCGGGATTGAAAGGTAGCTGCGTCTTTACCCCGCCTACCTCGCGAAATACCGAGAGGTAGTTGTAGGCCATACGCACCTCTACCATACGCAGCAGCACCATATTAGCATCTACCTGCAGGGCATTGCTGCGCGAAGGGCCGGTAAAATTGCGGATGATGGCCTTGGTAGGGTCGGTATCGTAGTCGGGGAAGAACTGATTGCTGAACCGGGTACTGTAAAAGTCGGTAGCAATAGTGCCCGATAGTACGCGCCCATTCAGGCGGTATACATGGCTCACGCCCCAGTTCACCGCTTTTTCGGGTTTCAGAGGTTCTTCAAATACCACATTGCGCGAGCTGGCCAGTAGATTCACCTGCTCGGGGAACAAAAACACCTGCCGCCAACCACTACCACCCGATGCCCTGAAGGTGTGGTGCGTGCTGGCTACGTACTTCAGCATAGACCGGGGGGTAACATAGGTGCCCCATTGCTGGTGCTGGTCGGCACGCAGGCCGGTTATCAGGTTCAGCTTGTCGCCCAGCCAGCGGAAGGTATTTTCGGCAAAGGCACCGGGCACACTCAGGCGGGTAGTGTAGTGGCCTGCATAGGTGCGCCCAAGCGTAGGGCCGGTAAATGCTACATCCTCCGTAAGTTGCTGGTAGCGGTAGCCTATGCCATACTTTAGCTGATGTTGGGTATGCCATTGCCATTCGTGCTGTGCATTCACCCATGCATACTGCTGCCGGGCCGTATAGCTGGTTGTACCAAACCATGCCTGCGGCCGTTGCTGCTGCCCCATTACAGATACCGCTACTACATGCGCCGGCGAGAACCGCCAGCGTGCTTTAACATACCCCTCGGGCTGCACATAGTGTATGCACTGCTCATAAACAGTAGTGCTACCCTCGTTATGGCCCGCACCGGTCTGGCCGCCCACACGCTGCTCGGTAGTGGCCCTCAGGCCTGCCTGCATAGAGAAGCCCTTGTCGGCCTCATTGCCATACCGCCATTTGTTGTAGGCCATATAGCGGGTAAGGCGGGGTAGATCCATAAAGCCATCGTTGTTGCCATCTGTAACCCTGGCAGGCTGCACTGTATGCAGGGCCAGCATGGTATGCCATTTTTTGTTTTTGCCTATGGCACCGGCCACATTGGCGTTCAGGTGTTTTTCGCCAAAGCTATTCATATAGGCATTTACAAACAGCTTGTCGGTATTGTGGGGTTGGCGGGTTTCTATATTTATCTGCCCGCTGATGCCATCGTGCCCCTGCAACACCGATGTAGCCCCACGGGCCACCATTATGCTGCCTACCACCGAACCCGGATAACTGCTGATGCCATAGGTGTAGGACAGCCCACCAATGGCGGGTACCCCATCCAGCAGCACCTGATTGTACACCCCAGACAGGCCCAGTATACGCAGCTCCTGTGCATTGGTCACCACATTGGTGGTTTGTGCCTGTACCGATGCCTGTGTACCAAAACAACCGGCAAGGTCGCAGCAGGCGGCCTTGCTCAGCTCGCGCTGATTAATTACCTCGGTCTGGCCCACACTCAACGACGATATATGTGCCCCACGCCTGTCGGCAATGGTAACCCCTTGCAGTTCGCGGGCTTCGGGTTGTAGCGAAATGCTTACGTAGGTTTTGCCCGTAGCGTCTATAGTATCGGGGCGGTAGCCGGTAGCCGTGGCAATAAGGCGCAGGTCTTTTACGCCAGCCGGCGGAATGGTGAAGACACCATTTTCGTTACTGAATGTAGCTATGGTAGTGCCCAACCAGCGCACGGTGCCACCGGGCAGCACCTCGCGGCCATTGGGGCCATTTCCGTATAGCTTGCCATTCAGTTGCTGTGCTATGGCCCATCCGGGCCATAGCACAGCCAATAACCATATTGTTTGCTTCATGTGGCTATTGTTTGTTTTTGCGGGTTTTGGCTACACGGTACGGATGCTCGTTGGGGTCGTCGCAGCCGGGGGTAGTTTCTATCAATTGTTCTATTTGCTGTGCGGTAGTTACTGCTGTGTGGTAGTGTATGGTAAACGAAGAACTCTCGTACCGCAAGGGGGTAAACGAGACATCGTCTATGCCGTCCTGATTGAGTAAACGCTTTTTGATGGTGGGCATGTCGTTGGCGCAATGCAGGTTGATGACCTGAATGGTGGCAGTCTTAACGGTATCGGGTTGCTGGCCATGGGCCATAGAGGTATAGCTGCAAGCCACTATGGCTGCAACAAATGATATGATTTGTTTCATTAGATTGTTTGATTTTGACTGAAAGAATACATTGAAGCTGTTTACAGGCAATGCCGGCAAACAACGTTACTGCACCCATGCTGCGCACGGGTGGTACACTATCAGGCAAGCCGGGGAGGTTTCAGACAGTCGGCAGGAGGGGCATTGGTATGGCCCCTGTGCCATATACCCCATGGTATGCGGGGGGTGGTAGTAATGGCAGACGGATAAAAAACAAATACAGGAGGCACTACTATGCTAAAAGCACAGCAACCACAACTCTGAAAGGGATTGCATACCGAATTGCACTCCTTGCGGTGGTGGTCGTCATTGGTAGTGGTGCCGGCAGGTGCGGCATCGTTGCAAAGCTCCATGCTACAGCAGGTGCCCACCTCTGTCACCACCCCACAAACGGGCTGTACCGACAGCAGCAGCACTACAATAGCCATAAAGACACTGAACCAACGCATGATTACAAATATACAAACTTATTGGTGTGCATTGCTCTTTTCGGGTAAACCAGCAGGTGTTAAATGATTGTCGGAAGATGCCGGTGCTGTTGCAGGCAGTGGGTTACTTTCGATTTGTTTCTTTTTCAGGGTCTTTTGTTGCAGGTTCAGGGTGTTGCGCTCCCAAAATACGCCATCTACATAGCCCTGTATAGCACCGTCATCACCTGCCTGTTGCAGTCGCTTTTCGGCCCATATGCAGTACTCCGGGTTCATCTCTACCCCTACATAGCTGCGGCCCAGCTTTTTGGCTACTACCGATGTGGTACCCGAACCCAAAAACGGATCGAACACAATACCCCCTTCGGGGCAAGAGGCCAGTATCAGCTTGGCTATCAGCTTTTCGGGCTTTTGGGTGGGGTGGTCGGTATTTTCGGGCATAGACCAGTAGGGTATGCTGATGTCGTCCCAAAAATTGGATGGGTATGTGAGTCTGAAATTGCCCTCCCCGGTTTCTTCCCAGTCCTTGGGTTTGCCATCTACCTTATAGGGGGCTATTACCTTTCGTTTCATCTTCACGGACTCTACATCAAAGTAGTAATCGTTCTTGTTCTTTACCCCGTACCATATGTCTTCCATGCCATTCTTCCAGTTGCTGAGGGCACCACGGCCTTTTTCGCGCTGCCATGTTATGCGGTTCAGCACGGTCAGGTTTTCTTCCATTACCTGTTGCAGGGCGGCGGTACACCGCCAGTCGCCACACAGGTATAGCGAGCCATCGGGCTTCAGCAGGCGCACCACCTGCGGAAACCACGATCGCAGGTATGCGAGATAGGTGTCGCTGCCCAACGATTTGAACTTGAAGCCATGAAAGTCTTTATCCAGATTGTAGGGTGGGTCTATTATTATGAGGTCGGCAAAGGCGGGAGGTAGTTTATCCAGAACGGTATACAGGTCGGCATGAATGGTTTTGTTCTTAATGTCATTAAGCGTTAGTGTACCAACATTGTTGACAGTGAGCAGTTGGCGGCCATATTCGGCTCTTTCGGCATCGGTTACAGTGAGTGTTCTGTTTCTTTCGGCCCTTTGTTTTTCCTTTGGCTCATTCATGGTGCTAAGGTAAATGGTTTTGCCGGCAGGTGCGGCAGCAGGTGTGCAAGTAACAGTACCATGATACATGGGTTATTGTAGCCCCAATCTTTTCATTTTACATTGCTTTCGGTTTTTGAGTAACTTTGGATAAGACAAAGAACAAGTGATGCACACGGTAACCTTGCAAATAAACGATGCGCTTGCGCTGAAAACATTGCAGGAGTTGGAGGACAGACGCTTTATCAGTATTCTCGACCAATCGGATACCGACGAGCCTTCCCTACCTGGCATTCTACTTACGCAAACTACTTTCAAGCAATGGGTGGCAGATGCTGAAAATGCCCCTACAGTTACCCTGATTGATGCAAAAGAAAAATGGGGCCAAAAAAGAGCACAACTCCAAAGGCTTACACATTAGATATATATAATACATTACATGGCTCGCACAAGCCGAATGTAGTAAAGACGCTTCGGATAATACGGTAGTTCATACTTCCCCGAAAGTCATCATTTCCCAATCAAAACAACGTCACCCGCTCGGCCCATTGCAATGGGTGTGGTAGCAATACATCAGACAGCTCTATGTGTATCACCCGGCGGTGGGCATGGTTGTTGGTGCGCTGCGAGGCGTGGAATAGCAATGGCCGCATGAGCATAACGCCGCCTGCCGGCACGGGCACGAGTTGCCCGGCGGTAGGGGCTATGGGCGTGTCTTCTTTGCGGGTGATGCCCCATATGTGACTACCCGGCAGTACCTGCAAGGCTCCGTTGGCAGCGGTAGCATCGTCCAGATGGATGCGCAAGGTAACGATGCGCTCCAGCACCTGTGCCGGCGGGCATACCGACATATAGCCGTTCTTGCTCGTCCACCCGCTATAGCCCGCTACCGGTGCGCGTTCCTTTACGCTGATGGTAAGGTCTTGATGCCATGGCACCAACCAGTTGGCAATGGGTGGTTTGTTGAAATAGATAGCCCTCACTGCATGATACCCTGCACCAACCACCTGCTGTAGCAACTGCTTTAGTGCGGCATTGGCCACCAGGGGCAATACTGCAGGCACCTCTTGCAAAAAGCTGCGTATGGCAAACGGCTGCGCACCGCCCCTGTAGTTGGCACCAATGGCAGGGGCCGCTTCTATAGCTGCTATCAGGGTAGCCACCTCGGCACCTGTGTATACATTGGGCTCCACGACATACCCCTGTTGGCGGAAGGTGGTGTTTATGTCTTGCATAGGTGTGTACTGGTTGCGTTCGTTGTGGTGAATGAAGGTACGGGTGCTAATTGATTTTCGGCAAGTGTACCCTGTTCTATATGGTGTATTTTTCGTGGCATAGGGCATCGATAGCACTGGAATACCTACACAAAACATTTACACCACAGCTCAATAACACAAGCACTATAATTGCAATATATTTTAAGAGTAGTGCCCGCAGTGGCAATAAGAGCCCAGAGGCCAGCAACGAAGACGTGCAAACAAACAATACCAGATGGTAAGTGGTGTAGCCCCTAAAAATGATACTACGCCAAACAAGAATATTCTACTACCTTTGAAGATAGTAGATATTTCTGCTTTACATGTTTTAATATTGCAAAAAAAATCAATGCAAAATACGGTAAATTTTCTCGCTTGTCCATATTGTATCTCCCCGTTGCAAAGCGATATGCGCTGCAATAGTTGCAATACCACCTTCCCGGTAAAAAACTCCCAGCCCGATTTAAGGATTCAACGTCCGGTTACTGTTGATGTAAAATATAACTATACTCCAGAGTTCGGGTCTTTCCCGTGGGAAAAAGCGTCTCTCAACTGGCCTGTTATGAATGATTTAACAAAGAAAGCCGGGTGGGATAATGTAGAGGCCAATATGCTCATCTCGGTTCCGAAAGCAGAGGGGCATAAGCTGTCGCTTGACATTGGTTGTGGACATAACCGGCAGCGTTTCCAGGAGGGTCTTCGCATGCTTGGGTACTCTACCTTTGGCATTGATATTGATGGTAATGCTCCGGATGCCCTTGCAGATGCACACTTTCTTCCCTTTGCCGATAACACATTCGATCTCATTATGTCGTCTGCGGTTTTCGAGCATCTGAAAAATCCCTTTCTGGCAATGAAAGAACTTCACAGGGTAGCTAAACCCGGGGCTAAAATAGTATTGTGTATTGCCTATAATGAACCATTCCACATCTCTTACTTCCATCACTCTCCGCTTGCGGTACATGAACTCATGGTTTCAATGGGCATAACGCCGCACCAGTTCATTTTGTCGTGGGAATGGAATTCGTTCAACTCTAACCTGCACATGGGGTTTGCCGGCTCCAGAATGCCGGCATTTATGCAAAAGATTTTTGAGAAATCTGTAAAAACATATGCTCTTTTCCCTGCACGAATAAAAGGGCTTTTGAAAGGTGACCGTAAGAAGGTAGATGCAGCGAAGTTCTCGTTTGCGAGGTCGCATTCGGGTGTTGTCAGTGTGATTGCTACAAAAGATTAGGGGCTCAGCATTGCCGTATTGCTTCGCAGTTTTATTGTTTTTGTATTCTATTATCTGCCGATAAGCGGCGTTATTCGATGTTTTTAGCAAGAAACGCTCGCTTACCAAAGGATGTTGCCAAATACAAAAGACATTTGCCGGAAATTGAAAAAGAGACCGCTGGTAAATAAGTGAAAATGCGCGTGGGGTAGACACTTTTCTATGCCGTATTGGTAGGTCAATTTGCTATCATTGGCCCGACACTAAGCGTGGAGCAATAGAACAAAAGGCGCTTGTACTGCTTTTGTTCTATTGCTCCATTTGTTTTTGTATCATCTTCAGCTTTTTGGCAAGTAACGTATAACCGCGGTTGCCAGCTTTCCCTCTATCGTAGAGTTGGTGTCAATATCTTTTGATACACCAAGGCACTTGGTGGTGAGACTGGTGGCACCTATGCCCATCGCTTTCAATTTCCTACCTATGTCATTAGCCCGGTCAGGTGAAGAATTCTCATTGGCACTGGCATTACTATCACTATTTGTATATCCTCCTATTTCTGGTATCAGAACGAGCGTTATTTCAGAAAAGGGCAAGTATACTGACAATTGCACTACTTGTGTGCTGCAATACCGACCTATATCCATCGAATGAGACAACATGTGTTGTGGTATTCTTATAAGAGAGCAACATCTCGAGACGTTTGGACTCGGGGCGGGTAATAGCGCGTACGCATTGTCTGCTTTCCGCTACTCCTCGGTATATGCCAGCGATTTGCCAAAAGTATCGGGCAGGGCTATGGCCGATAGTAGTGCCAATGCCCATACACAGGCGGCGGTAATGGCAAGACCACCCGTAAGGCTGAGCCCCATGGCATGTTGCACCCACTGGTGAAATGGTATGAGCAGCACCACAGCCCCACGCATAAAATTGGTGACGGTAGCGGTGACGGTAACCCGCAGGTTGATGCCAAAATGCTCGGCTGTGGCGGTAACAAATACCGAAAGATACCCACAACCCAAACCCATAAGCAGCGAGGTAATATAGAGTGGCAAACTGTTGCCTATGCGCACAAAGTGCCAAATTGTAGCCAGCACACCCATCGTCATAAAGCCCAAAAGTACCTTCTTACGGCTCTTTAGCAGTTGGCTCACTACTCCACTCAGCAGGTCGCCACAGGTAATGCCTATCTGAAATAGGATGAAGCAGGTAGACAGTTTCAGGCCATCTATGTGGTGTTCGCGGGCTATCTCGGGCGATAGCGTAATGAGCAGCCCCACACTGTACCATATGGGTACCCCCATCAGTATACAGGCTACATACCGCAATACCCGCCTACGCGACGAAAACAACAACACCAGAGACCCCCGTTTGTTGCCGGCCACCTGCGTATTATGAAACATAGACGACTCGAACGAGCTGAGCCGAAGCACTAACAATACCCCACCCGCTATACCCGCCGCCATAAATGCCTGCCGCCATGGCAAAAAGTCGCCGATGAGCCCGGCAGTTACTGCACCAAGAGCACCCAGTGTAGCTACCATAATGGTGCCATAGCCCCGCTTTTCTATGGTCATACTCTCGGACACGAGTGTAATACCTGCCCCCAGCTCGCCGGCAAGGCCCACACCCGCCAGAAAGCGGATGATGGCATACAGTGTAACATCGTGTACAAAGGCATTGGCAAAATTGGCCAGAGAGTAGAGCAATATAGAGCCATAGAGTACCGTTACCCGCCCGCGCTTATCGGCATAGATGCCGGTAATGATACCACCCAGCATCATGCCAGCCATTTGCACAGATAGCAGACGTTCGCCGGTAAGTGTAAGTGCTGTGCCGGTAAGCCCCAAATCTTTCAGGGAAGGGATGCGGTATACATTGAACAAAAACAGATCGAACGCATCTATAAAGAAACCTATACCCGCTACCAACACCGTAATGTTGAACGGGGACTGATATACCTTGCTATGGCCTGTGTGCATGTAGTGTGGTAATGAGTGCAACAAGTTAATGAATAGACTGCCAACCACCAATGCTACCCTTGAAGCCGCAGGAAATATAGGAAGCCACAATAGCTGACAAAATACACAATAGTTAATTTCAAATGCCGATTGCTTTGTGTACCTTAGAGTAGCATTGTTTTTTTCGTCCATTATCTGAAACACAATGAAAACTGCCCCAAATATTGTTGAAACTGCGCCGGGCGATGCTGCCCGGATAGCACTGGATAGGTACCAGACCTTGCTGAACACCGTAAACGGCATTGTTTGGGAGGCCGATGCTGCCACGCTCTCGTTTACATTTGTGAGCCAAAGTGTACTGCCTATACTGGGTTATAGCCCCGACGAATGGCTGAACACACCGGGTTTTTGGGAAGCCCACATATACCCTGCCGACCGCGATGCGGCTATACAATACTGCCACACCCAAACATTGCTACTACACAACCACGAGTTGGAATACCGCATGGTGCGTGCCGATGGCAGCCTGATATGGGTAAAAGACGTAGTAACTGTAATAGCCAATGAGGGCAAACCCCAATGGTTGCGTGGCATAATGGTAGATGTAACCGAAACACGGTTGCTGGCAGCATTGGAGCATCTGGAGAAAAAAGTATTGGAGCTGAACGCCAGCCCTGGCAGTACCGATGCGGAAGTGCTGGAATACTATGTGCGGGGAATAGAAAATCTGTTTCCGCACATACAATGTTCAATACTACGCATTGCCGACAATGCGTTGTATAGTTGGGTAGGGCCTTCGTTGCCACCAAACTATACCAATGCGCTGAATGGTTTGCCAATAGGGGCCCATCAGGGCTCTTGCGGGGCGGCGGCCTACCTGCGCCAACTGGTAATAGCCAGCGACATTACCACCGACGAACGGTGGCGAGAATACAAACATCTGGCACTGCCACACGGCTTGCGTGCTTGCTGGTCTTACCCTGTTATAGACAGTAAGGGCCGGGTTATGGCTACATTTGCCATATACCACAATCATGTGGCCTCGCCTACTGCCAGCCAGATAGCTATAGTAAAACGATCGGCAGCGATACTGGAGATAATACTGGAAAACAGAGCCTACACCCGCATTGTAGCCGAGACCAATACCCTGATGACACAGGGACAGGAACTGGCCAATTTGGGGTCGTGGCAATGGGACCTTGCCACAAACGATGTGCAATGGTCTGAAGTGCTGTACCGGATATACGGAATTGCCGATACCTCGCATAAAATTACCTACAACGAATACCTGACGTATCTGCACCCCGAAGACAGGCCTCGAGTGGTGCAAATGCTACAGGCATTGCTACGCGACAAAAAAGATACGGTATACGAGGAGCGAGTGAGGCTGACCGATGGTAGTGTGCGCTACCTGCGGTCGTGGGCCCGAGTGGTGAGCAATAGTGATGGCGAACCCGAAAAAGTAATAGGTGCTTGCCTTGATGTGACCACGCTGAAACATGCCCGCAAAAAAATGGACGAAATAGCATGGATGCAATCGCACATAATACGCGCGCCACTGGCACGGCTGATGGGCCTTGTGAATGTGCTGCTGGAGGCACCCTGTACCCCCGAAGAGCGAGATGAGATGCTGGGCTACATTGGCGACAGTGCCAAAGAGCTGGACAGGGTGATACATGACATTTCCAATCACACATCTTTTTGATGGGCGGCATCGGATTAACCGCGTGTGGGTAGTTGGCTTTCGGCGGCTTCGGTTTTGCGTACTATTTCATGTATCACAGCATCGAGCTTGTTGGCACTCTCTTGTATGGCTTTCAGGTATATGTCTGCTTCGGCCTTTTCTGCTTCGGCCTGCTGTAGCAGTGTTACCAGCCCCATAAGGGTGGCCAGTGGTGCCCGCACCACGTGCGATTGCAGAAAGGCAATGTCGCGCAGGGCATCGTTTTGGTGTTCTATCTGCTGCACATACTCGCGCTGCTGGGTTACGTCTATCATGGCACTTACCACACGGGTGGCCTTGCCGTTCTGGTCTCGCAGACATATACCTTTGTGTGCTACCCATGCCGTAGTGCCGTTGGCCTTACAAAAGCGGTATTCGGCCGCTATTTCTTCGGCTGTGGGGTCGTTTAGCCTTTCTTGCAAGGCGGCAAAAACACTACCGCGGTCATCGGCACAAATGTTGTCGGCCCAGATGCGATAGTTGTCCTCGTACTGGTTGTACCCAAAATACTTGCTGAACCCGCTGCTGAGGTATACTTTGTTGCTGGCAATGTCCCAGTCTATAATGGCTTCTACCGTGGCACGCATTACCATGCGCAGGCGTTCGTTACTATCGTTTATGCGCTGTTCGTATTCTTTTCTCTTGGTTATGTCCATTACTATGCCTTCCAGCATAGTAATGGTGTTGTCTGCATTGCGGTGGGCATGTATTCTTTCCTGTATCCACTTTCTGCTACCATCGGGCAACATTACCCTGCGTTCCAGGTCTATTTCATCGGTATTATCCCATACCGTGGCATCAAAGGATATGGATTGTTCTGTATCGTCGCTGAGTGCGCGGGTAACGTTTTCTTCCGTCAGAGCAAAGGATTCGGGTGTTACACCAAACATATCGTACAACTCGTCTGACCAGTATATTTCATTGGTGTCCATTTGGCGTGTCCAGTAGCCCATGCCCGACAGGGCATGAGCCGCTTTCAGCCGTTCGTTCCACATAGTCAGTTCCTGCTTCAGTTTCAGGTCTTCGGTCACATCGGTGCCTATTGCCAACCACGCTTTCCGGCCATTCAGTTGTATCTGCACATTTTCTATACGCACATAAATGGTACTGCCATCTTTTCGTTTGTGCTTTAGGGGGTAGGGTATTTTGTTGCGCTCGTGGCCACGTATAGCGGCAAGTACGCGTTCCAGTACGGGCATTTCGGTGGGTGGGCGCAGGTCGTGCAGGGTCATGTTGCCATACTCGGCATGGGTGTAGCCATACATGGTGCAGGCAGCATCATTCACCTGTAGTATGGCCAGTGTTTCTTCGTCGAACACCCATACGGGTTGTGGTATGGTGTTGAATAGGGTGATGTACTTTTGTTCTGAGTCTGTAAACAGTTTTTGTTTTTGCCGCTCGCGTGCATACAAAACACCTTCATAGCTCCGGGCAACTTTTATGCCCCGCCGTATTACCAGCAATAGTATGGTGCCGGACAACAGCACAAAAGCAATACCTTTTTCGGTTTGTATGGTCTGTATCTGTTCATTGTCGGCACCGGCTATGGCCATCACCAACCTGTCGGAATACAGGATGTAGGCAGCACTTACCAGCATATACACAAAGGCTATGCTGTAGGGTATGCCCGATATGACTTGTTTTTTTGTCATTAGTTATTCATTGCAAAGTTAAAAAGATAGGCAGCCACGTACCGAAATATGTGGCGGGCATGTATGTGTTTCTTTTTTGCACCTGCTATTGCCAGCTAACGGTATCCGTTGTGTTGTACATTACCGCCCGGCTATGTGCTGGTTGATGTATGTAGGCTTGGTTGAGGTGGCAGTAATGGGTGTTGCTTTTTCTGCTATACAGCATAAAATTATCCCTCTTCAGTAATCGTCTTTATTATGCACATAGGCCACCACGTGGGCAACTTTTTTTATCATGGTTTGCAAATGGCATTCTTCATTTTTCCCCTTCATCACAAAATCGAATGCGCCATTTTTCAGTGCCTCCAGCGCATATTCCTCATTGCCTTGTGTGGTGATGTTGATGGCGTATATGTTGGGGTCTTTCCGCTTCACAGCCCTCAGCATACGTAGAGTTTCTTGTTGGGTTTCCAGCTCATCGAGCAACAGTATGTCGGGTTTGTGCACCAGCATATTCATACACTCGTCGTAAGTGCTGGCAATGTGTATGTGAGTGCATCCCATATTCAGCAAATATTGCTGGTAAAGTTCTCTGTACACCACATCGTCTGACACAATAACGTATGTATAATTTGCATGTGACTTCATCTTCCTGACATATTAAACGAAGGGATAGAGCCACAATCGTGCCAAAAAGTACAAGTTGCTCACTATCAGTGTTTTGTGGTTTTTTATTTAATAACAATTTGTGCAATAGAAATACAAAATTCCGCTACGCGGAAAAAATGAATTGTCGTGCATCAATGCATGGATGTGCGATTTTCTGGTTCAATACCTGAAAAATGATTGATTTCAGGTGATTTATCATTAATAAGGGGAATGGCAGCTCATTTGCCGGAATAGAATTTACTGAGCCTCCTTTGATTTGTGCAAGACAATATACATGGCAGAAATCTGGATCGTTACCGACCTAACACGCATCAACCACATGGTGGTAAAAATAATATTGGCGACTACTTCGGTAAAGAAATAGCCGCCAATGCCTGCAATGGTTGATTATCGTTTCAAAAGGGATACCACTGCTGTGAATTCATTTCCGTCTTTGTCTGTAGCGCGTAGCACATAATTGGTGCCACCCGGCAATTCATCCAGCGACAAGGTGGGGGCAGTACCCGATGTCATTTCGCTTTTTACCAATCTGCCAGTAACATCCAGTACTTCTACCCGTACCAGCTCTATACCGCTTACATAGTCGCGGGCGGCTATGGTGCAACTACCGGCTACTACCGGATTAGGGTAAACAAAAAGATTATTGCGTTTTGCCAGCATAGTATGCGGATAGATGGTGTTGAGCACACTGCCTGTAGCCAAAGGTGCCTCAAAGTCGAAAGTAATGTCGGCCTTGTTGGGCAGTTTGGTGTTGGGTACAACACCGGTAGCGGGCTTTATCAGGAAGGTCACAAAACCCTGACAGTTATTGGGATCGTCTTTGCGGCAGGGTAGGTTAATGTCGTCGAAATATACCTGTAACTTACCATTGCTGAGCTGGTAGTGGCAAGAGTGGCTGGCCATTTCTATGTCGAAAGCGGCACAATCGAGGTCGGCGGGCAACTCATCGGCAATCACAATATTTGCAGCTTCGTATGTACCCAGATTTTCGAATTCTACAGTATAGTGCAGTACCTGAGAGTCGGCAATATAGCCTCTTTCGCCTTCGCCTGCCGGCAGTACGGTAAGTTGGTTGGGGTCTATGGCACCTACTATGCCTCGTGCATAGACATTGGTGTTGTTACCGGGCACCACATCTACCGCCGTGGTGTTGGCTGTAGAAGAGTATGTGAGCGAATCGCCTATGCTGTAAGAGAGTGGTACTGTCTGGCGAATTTTTACGCAGGTATTGGCACCGGGAGCCAGATTGCTCAGGGTCCAGGTATAGATGTTGCCCGAAACCGAAGACCATTCGGGTTGTGCCGATGTGGGTGTAACACCCGCAGGGAAGGTTACCGATACGGTAACATTGGTAGCTACATCGGCACCCTTGTTGGCACAGGTTACCACCATATCGTTCTTGAACCCACGGCGGAATACAGAGCTACCTGTAGCAACCTCGAGGTCGGCACCAGAGGTAGTGGCATTCTCGGCTATGTTGTTGCCGGTATAGGTAGTATTTACGGCACTTACCACAACTGTAGGTACTGCCACGCAGCCTGCAACCCAGCTGGCTACGGGTATCTGTGCAATGGTATAGGTGCCCAGTGGCAGGCGCACCGAGTAGTTGCCACTATTGTCGGTATTTACCAGAATGTTGCCGGGGGTTACACGCAGCTTCATGTTGGCAATACCAGTTTCTGTTGCGTCCCAACTGCAGTTGCTGTTGGCGTCTACATATACCTTGCCGGTAACTACGCTGGTAGCAGGTTCTGTAAGCTGTAGAAACTGGTTGGCACCCTGTGCTGTAATGGTCTGTACTGTGCCCGATGGCCACATGACAACGATAGAATCGGCAACGGTGGCAGTACTCATACCAAACGCAGCTTCGTAAGTGTTTTGCGAACCTATGCCCGATGTGCCTGTAACCTCGCGTATCTGCCAAACCGGTACGCCACCTGGTGCGCATTTTAGTTTTATTCTTGCACCCACGCCGTTCTTGTTGCTATTAGTACCCACCAACCTGATGCTCATCCACTTGTTACTTCCACCATTGTTTTTGTACAAACAGTTGGGTTTGTATGCAGCAGAAGACACATACACGTCCTGGTAGCCATCGCGGTCATAATCGGCCCAAATGGCACTCATTGTTTTGTTGTTCACCGCGCACACAATCTCGCTGGCCATGTTTTTGAAGTAGCCATTCTTTTCGTTGTGGTACAGGCGTTTGGGGTATAGAGAGTCGTTGGTGAGTACGTACATATCCAACCAGCCATCATTGTCTACATCTACCCAGCTGCAGCCATGCCAGTTGCCGGTTTCGTTCACTATAGCTCCGGTGTCTATTTTGGTAAATGTGCCATTGCCGTTGTTCTTATACAGGCAGTTCTTTTGTTTAGAGGCATTGGCTACAAACAAGTCGAGATGACCATCATTGTTGTAGTCGCCCCATGCACTGGCTGTACTGTTGCCGGCATCGGTAACTATGGCACCAGTGGTGATGCGGGTGAAGCGGCCGTTGCCCTCGTTGTGAAACAGCATGTTGTTTTTGGCCAATGGGTTAGACACCGTACCACCTACGGGTACAAACAAGTCCTGGCGGCCATCATTGTCATAATCGGCCCATGTGCTACCCATGGTGTAGTTGGCTATAGTGCTTATTTCGCTATTGTTGATGCGCTGAAACTGGCAGCTACCTATGTTGTGGTACAAGCGGCACATATTGGAAGGAAAGTATTCGGCAATGAACACATCCAGCAAGCCATCATTGTCGTAGTCTACTACGTTTACAGTTTGGCCATAGCCAACATCAGAGGTAATGTCGCCGGCGGCTACCTTGTTGTAGTTTCCGCTGCTGTTGCGCTTGTATACAAAGGTTGTTTTGTCTACATTACTACTGGTAATGCACTCATTCACACCATCATTATCGAGGTCGGCAAATACGCCTGATACTGCCGATACTGTTTTTGTTGCGGTAAGGTCGCCTTTGTACGTACGGGTAAATGTACCATCGCCATTGTTGCGGTATAGGTTATTGGTCTTGTTTTTGTCGTAGCTGCATACCACAATGTCCTGATAGTTGTCGCCATCAATATCGGTCCAGCAACTGTTCCATGAGTTGATACTATCGGTCACAGGTGAGCCGGTAGTTATTTGGGTAAACCGGAAGTTGGACGTATTGGCTGCCTTGTTGGCAACACCTACGGTGCTGGACGATTGCTCGTACACACCATTGATGGTGCCTCCTATGGCTGTTTCCACCGTTACCACATCGTTGTTGGTGATGGCTTTGTTATCGGTAGACAAGGCTGTCATTACCAATACAGTGGTCACCGAATAGTTGTGAGAAGAATCGAGCGTAGCAATGGTAGGATAAGTAACGTTGGTGCCATCGCCGGGGGTGGGTGAAAAAGTACCTGAAATATTGGTGCTGGTAGTAGAATCTGTAAAGGTGGCACTTACCGGTACCGCACCGTCTGTTACTGTAGTGCCTATGGTTACGCCGGTTACGGTAGCACCTCCGCCAATGTCTATGCGGGTGGTAACAGACACCGTGTCGCCGGGTTTTGCGATAGAGGTGCTGCTTTGTGATAGCTGTGTATGGCTCTGTGGCAGTGAACTACCGCAGTACAGCATCCAGTTATCGTTGGTATTGGCCACCATTACCGCTACGGGGCTGGTAGCACTAATGTGCAGGTAGGGCCTTTCGGGGCCACCAGCGGTAGTACCTGTACCATTGTATATCGACTTCCACTGGTCCAGTGTCAGGTTCACATCGGCATATCTGCCGGCTGGTATGGTATAGGTACGAGAGAGGTCAGTGCCATTGGTATAGCAGTCTTTTACTGTAATAACTGCCGTATCGTGTGCAAACACATAGGCATGCGTGTTCTGAGTGAGCTTTAGCCCGGTAAAGGGGTCGCGCATGTTGTTTTGTGTACTGGGTGGCGGCATGTATACCACAAAGTCTCTGCCTGCCGATGTGCCGGTTTCTGACGACACCATGGTAGCCATATCTGATGTGGCGGTAGAGCCGGTCTCCATCCAGTTGGCTTCCAATACCGATACTCTCTTGCCCCCGGTACAGGTAACCCGGAACATGGTAGCATATGTTTGCCCCAATGTAGCACCTACCCATTGCACGGGTTTGAAACGGTCTACGCCGGTATAGTTCTGAACCGTTACCCAGCCCATGCTGGTATATCGCTCCAGTAAAATATTGTTGCCATTGTCCCACGACACAATGCGTATTTCCTGCTCGTTATTTGCCTGATAGGGCACTGCAAAGTAAAACAGGTCTCCGGCAGAGCTACCGTTAGATGAGGGTACATAGCCTCCGCCATCGCGCTCGTTCTGGTACAATGCACCGTACTGCACGGTTATAGGCTTGTTGCTTTCTATCATGTAGGTGCAACCGTTGGCCAGCAGGTTGCGGCCGCCGGTGCCACTGTATATAAGATCCTGCCCCACATTCAGCCAGCGTTGCAATACTATGGTTTCGCTTTGCAAGTTTACGTTGGTATATCCCTGTGCCGTTGTAGGCGTAGTAGAGATTTTGCGCACCACCACATCGGTAGAGTCTTCGTAGGCAAACACATTGATGTCGTTTGGCGAAGAGCTGGTGGAATTGCTGTAAATGATGAATTTCTGTCCTTTCGAAGATTTGTTGAACGACGATACCCAATCGTGTTGCCAGTCTGAAAGCGTAGCCTGCGATGCAAAAAGCAGTTTGTTGCTGGTTACTATCAGGTAGTCGCCATCGTTTTTTGTAGCACTTTCGCCCGAGTGTGGTGCATCGTCGTTCACACCATTGTTGCGGATGAACAACACATAGGACTGTCCCTGCATCAGCATGCCGGTTTTGGTATCATCGGTATCGCCATCAGCACCATCGTCGGTAATGGTAAATGTGGTACTGTCGTACAGCGCGGTTACTATCAGACAGATATCTCTACCCTGTGTGGTGTTGTTGGGGGGCAGGTAAATGTTGAAGTAAGTTGACGGTTCGCCCGTCGCAAAAGCACTCCTCACGCAGGCAAAAAGCAATAGCATTGCCAGGACCCATGGTCTCATCGTCGTCATATTGGTATGTATTAAAATATTGTGGAAAAAGGGGAATTAAAATCAATTATTTTCGTAATGTTTTATCTTGCGATACCAAAGCGAAAAGTTCTGGGCAAAATCCAGAAAGAAGGCATAAAACAATACTATGACCAGCATCGTCAGCGATAGCACCGTCATACTGATGAACTGATGCAGCAGTGCGGCGCACAGAATAAGCAAAATATGCAGTGTAACAATTTTTCGGGTGGCCATATCGTGCTGCATAAAGTGTTGCAGCAGCTTGTGGTGCAGGTGTGTTTTGTCTGCGGCGAATGGTGACCTGCCTTTGCGCATTCTGCCGGCAAATACCCGCAGCGCATCCATAACAGGCAATGCAAAACAGGCAAATAGTACTACAGGCAATGCATACAGTACTTTTTGGTGCCCAATTGTAGCCTCGGCCAGATATATGCCAACGGTGCTCATCATAAAGCCAAGTGGAAGACTGCCACCGTCGCCCATAAAAATACGGGCAGGACGCCAGTTGTACTTCAGGAAGCCAACCAATGCGCCGGTAACAGCCAGTAACAATACGGCAACACCGGGTTGGTCCAGCAACAACGCGAAGATGCTGAGGGTTACCAGATTGGTCAAGGAAAGTGAGCCCGCCAGTCCGTCTATACCATCGGCCAGATTCACTGCATTGGTTACTCCGGTTACAAGAATAACAGTTATCAGGTATTGTGCCCAAACAGGTATGTATTCTATACCCATGTAGCCATGCAGCGAGGTGATGCGCAGACCGCTATGTGCTACCGCAAACGAACAGCCAAGCTGAATAAGCAGACGGAGTTTTGCGGGCAGGTTCAGCCTGTCATCGGCAATGCCGGTGAAGGTAAGCACCAATGTGCTGATGGTAAATGCCATGTTGGCCAGCAGCACCTCGCGCAGTTGTGGCACAAAGGCCGCTGTTAGTGCCACTGTAGCGGCCAGCCCGGCACCACCAGCTACAGGTATGGGCTTTCTGTGTACCTTACGGTGGTTGGGCTTGTCGGTAAAACCCAGTTGCAATGCCAGCTTTATGAGCAGTGGGTATCCGGCTATAGACAGTGCGGTGGCTACTGCAAGTGCCTTCAGTACGGGGTAAAGTTCTTGTAACATATATCAGCGTTTTTCGAAGAAGAGAGATGTAGATTGAAGATGCGACAGACCTATACCGGAGAGTTCCTTCTGACTGAGTACGCGGCTTACACCCGGTTGCAGCTCTTTTGCAACGCCTTTTTTGCCAACAGCCTGTATGAGGTGCAAATACTTGTTGGCTATTACAGACCAGCGATACCTGCGGTGGGCAATTTCTGCCATTACAGCACCCAATTGTTTTAGTTCTTTTACCCTTGTAGAGCGTATATGGTTGCGCAGTTCTTCGGCATTTTTGAAGTAGCGTGCGGCCCCTTCTGTAGTAGTGCGGTTATAGTTTACACCCCATGCCATAACAGGCAGTTGCAGGTGCATGGCCTCTACCAGCGAGGGGTTTGTGCCACCGGCACTGTGGCCGTGTATGTATAGCACTGCATTGCTGCGCAGCATATCTATATCGTGCTGGTTGTAGATGGGATCCAGCAATATCATATTGCTGTAGCTATTGTATTGTTGGCGCAGTTTGCGGCCATATTCGCTGGCGTTCCAGTTGCCTACCATTACCAGATGGTGACCGGGCAAACCAGAGAACGCCTCCAGTACTACGTGTATGTTGTTTTCGGGCTCTATGCGGCAAACTTTTACAGCATATGCCTTGGAGAGAAACGGATATTTTTCGTAGTCGGCAGCCTGTGGTGCTACGGGTTTTACGTGGTCGGCACCGTACTCTATAATGGTGCTGAGCTTGCCATAGCGCATGGCCGTGTAGTCCTGTATCGATTCGTTGTCGGCAATGTTGGCGTGCGATGCTTTTACAGCGCACCATTCCGACGCCCACAAGAACCATCTGGCCATTTTGCTCCACTTATTGCGTTTCCATTCCAGACCGTCTATAGAGGTGATGATCTTGCGGTTGGTGAACAAACGTACCAGCGGTAGCATAAAGCCTGCAGAAACGCCCAGCACCAGCAACACATCGGCAAAGAAGATAGCGTGCAGGATGCTTATGGTATCGTAGATGATGCTTTGTATGCCGTTGGCACTCAGTGGTAAATAAACCAGACGGGCACCGTTATGTTCACTGATTCTTTCAGACTCCGGGTAGTTTTTGCCGCTACAGTAAACTGTAATGTCTACCTCGTTTTGCAGCTCTTTGGTCAGGTGTTCGGCCATTGTTTCGAACCCTCCGTACTTTGCAGGGATGCCTGCTGTACCTATTATGGCAACTTTGCTCGTTTTCATACCTCGCACATTCATTCGTTCACAAAATCTGTTTCCACAATCGTGCCACAATTGGCAAAGTCAATACTGTAGCGGGTTTCAGAGCTTTACCCAAGAAACTACCTTTCCCGTTTTGGGAAAAATGCCCGTTCTTGCGTTCGTTTTTTGCACCATTTTGCCCTTTTCGTCAAAGGCGGCGAGCATAGCGATTGCAAAATGTTCTCTGTCGAAGGCTGCAGCCTTCTTGCAGGCTGCGTCAGACATCTTTGCATAGAGCGTTGGTTGTGTTGCCAGCGTGTGCAGCGTTTGGCATATTTGGTGCTCATTGGCACTGTCTATGGCAAAACCCTGTATGCCGTGGTCTACCACCTCGCGCACACCGCCTACCGTGGGACAAATAACAGGACGGCCGCAATGCATGGCCTCCAGCAGGGTCATACCAAAGGTTTCTATCCAGCCGTCGGGTTTGGAGAGATTGCACACCACATGTGCCTGTGCATAAAACGGAACAGTATTTTTTTGTGCATCATGTACGGTACAGTTGGCAGGTACTTTTACCAGTTTTCTGAAGGCAGCCACATCTTTCTCCGGTGCATTCAGCACCAGCACAAAGTTCAGGTCGGGCATCATACGGGCTACGTTCATAAAATGATACACCCCCTTGTAAGCCTTCAGAGAACATAGCATGGTTACAGTAAATGGAGTCTTGGTATTCAGCCGGCGTACATAGGCGGCTTCTTCCACAAACGAGTCTGGCAGCGAGTTATAAATCACTTCTTTACGGGCCCTGCCAGCCGGCATACTATCGGCCACATACTGCGACACAAACAGCATACGGGCGGCTGTAAACCCAGCTATACGTTGCAGGAATGTGCGCAGCGATTCCGGCTTTACACTTACTTCATGAATATGATACATGACCTTGCAGCCACGTAGCCAACCTGCCATTGCGGCACCGAATGGCAACAGGGTATTAACGTACACCGTATCGTCTTTGTGCAAGATGGCTGCCAAACGTACAAACAGCAACATTTGCGACAGCAGGTAGAAGAACAACGTAACGTATTTGTTGTTGCTGCGGCGGTAAAAGAGCGTACGATGCGCTACCCCCGGCAGGTTGCTCAGAAAACCATCGCCCGATGGGGTAGCTGTGTAGAGGGTCACCGCATATTGCATGCTCAGTGTTTCCAGTGCCTGGCGCAGTACCAGGGGGCTGCCACTGCGATCGTTCAGCAGGTGTACAGCAATAATTCTTTTTTTCATGGCAATTGATATGTTATTGTTGAGGAATGCCCGTTGAGGGCTGTTTCGTAAAAAGCGGCCAGTTGTTCAGCCTTCACTTCCCAGCTCAGGGAATGCTCGAAGCGGTTTTTGGCCATGGCCGCCTCTGTGGCATACAATGTTTGGTTGGTGTACAGCGCGTTTAGTTTTTGCGCAAATGCAGTTATGGCTTCGGTATAGGGCAGGTAGGGCACCTTCAGGCTACTATCTTCGTGTACTATCATGCCGGGGCCATCGTTGTCCCAGCATACTACCGGCAGGCCGTAGCGCATAGACTCGGGTACCACCATGCCTGCCCCCTCGAATGACGGGAACAGAAATACCGAGGCCTGCGCATATACGGCATGCAGCTGGTCTTGTGGCATCCATTCGCTGATGGTGGTGATGTCGGCAATACCTTCGTTGGCTACTTGCTGCCTGATGGCGGCCGCCAATGGCCCCTTGCCTACCAGATGCAGACGGGTTTTTGCCCGGTCTGCGGCAGTAAGGGTGCGGCTGAACGCGGCAAATGCCGCTACAGTCATATCGAAACCCTTTAAGGGTACAAAGCGGCCTACCGAGAGTACGGTAAAAACATCGTCGGTCTTTTGCACGGCAGGTACACTGCCTGCCGATACCGAAGGATGTACCGTAAAGCGGTTGGTGAGCCCCAGTACGCGGGCCGATGCATAGTGCATGCACCATATAGACGCTGCTTTCTTTTTGGTGAGGTACAGAAACGGATCCAGATGATGGAATGCCCACTTCATAGCCCATAGCGCACGGTCTTTTACTACCTCCTTCACTCCGTGGCGTTTCAGGTAGGTCATGGGTATAGCCGGGTGATGCCCCACCGGGCCCCAAACCATGGGCTTGCCAAGCAACCACAGAAAGCTGGGTGTCCAGTCGTTATGAAAATTGAGATTGTGTGTGGCATCGAAGGGCGTTCTCTTTGCCAGCAACCACAATGCCAGCGTTAGCTGCCAGCCGTAGTAGTATATCATACTCAGCATAGGGCCTTTCTTCCAGAAGATGGTCCATGCAGGCCAATCGAAATACAGAAATTCTATTTGGTTGTATACCGTATCTGTTGCCCGGTTGGCGGCTATGTACTGCTCTATGGCAGGGCGGTTGTTTCTGCGTGTTACTGCCACTATGCGGTAGCCTGCTTTTGCGGCCTGCGTTACGTAGTTCCAGCCCATACCATCTTCCGAACCTTTGTACGGATTTATGGCATATGCGGTTATAAGTATCGTTTTCACAGGCTGGCATTTTGGGGGTGAGCAGTAGTGGCATGTACATTGCGCAGTATGCGGGCGGGTACGCCGCCAATGATGCAACCATCGCCAAAACTTTTGGTAACAACCGCTCCGGCAGCTATTACGCAGTTGTTGCCTATGGTTACACCGTCCAGTATGGTTACTTTGCTGCCTATCCAGCAGTTTTTTCCTATTCTTATTCCTTCGCGGGTTACGCCTTGCAGGCGGTAAGGCAAGTTGGGATTGGCAGTCTCATGATTTTCGGGATGGCAGCTAAGGTACTGGCCTACTATGCAGTCGTCGCCAATTTCCAGTCCGCCACCACCACCCAGATAGGCAAATTCGCCTATGCCTACATTGTTGCCTATGCGTATGCCCACACCGGGGTTGGCTATGCTGCCAGAGGCTATCAGGCGGCTGTAGGCACCAATGCTCACATTATGGCCCAGCGTTATGCCGGTAATGCTGGTGGCGTTCATATACACCTGTTCGCCCAGCTTCAGAAAGCGGCCCCAGTGCAGCTGGCGCAAGCCATGCAGGCGGCTGCCTTTTCCCTTCAGCATCATATGAGGGTTGCGGCCACGGAGCCACAAGCTCATACCTCTCAGCATCTTTACTGCGTGCTGCCATGCAAAGGCGGCAACGGCACTCTCGGGTAGTGTATCGGGCCATACAAATGCGCTGTTGCGGCGGCGCACTATGGCAGTTATCAGGCGGCGCATATAGTTTCGTTTTTTATGTGGTCAAAAATCTTGTTCAGCGTGGCGGGCAATTCTGTATTGCATATAGCGTGATAGGCATGTTGGTTATCGGCTTTCTGCAAGTCGGCAAACAGGCTCAGGTATCGGTTGGTAAGGTCTTCTATGGTCTGTGCATCCAGCTCTTGCTTGCGCTGCAAAATGGTAGCAGCCGGGGCAAACAAAAAGTAGTTATGCTGCGGTTTTACCAGAAAGCGGTACAACCATTTACTGATGTGTTGCGGCACCTCTATATTGCTGCGGCGCGCATCGTTTATGAAATCGAAATAGTAGCGATCGTACAATACAGTATAGCCGCGCCATACATACCGTGCCTGTACATAGAACTGGCCCAGCAGATAGTCGGTATAGTAGTAGGCAAACCTGAGACCCGAAGACCAGCCCGAACCGTTGGTGCCTGTGCGGGGCAGTTTGCTTACAGAGCGTTGCTCGGCACCGGCCTTGCCATAGCGCCATGCGCTGAGTATGGGCAGTATAGAGGGGCGGTGGCGCAGCACAACTACCGGGCTACGAAGCTCTTTTTCTATACGGGTGCGCAGTGCGTCTATCACTGTGCTTTTGCCGGCACCATCTACACCGCTAAAGGTAACCACCTGTCCTTTTACAGGCACCATCTGCCGCAGTGTATCTACCATGTAGTTCAGCTTTTGGCGCAGGCCACTCAGGCCCTTGTTGGCAGGTGCTTTCTTCAGGCTGTTTACCACTTCGCTTCGGTGTGCCTCATCGGCCTTGCCACTGTTGTGAGTGGGCACCACCACGCCCTTATACTTTTGTGGTATGTCGGCATGGTTCAGCAGGTAGAATAGCTCTATGTAGCGTGCCTCATGCGCGGCAGTGGCTGTTTTTACACCATATTTGTTGGCCTGTGCCTGTGCAGCCACGGTGGCCGCATCCATGTACACCAGCTCTTTTCTCTTTATCTGCCAAATACAGTCTATGTGTACCAGACTATTGTTGGCCAGTACTGCGGTGGCACGGAACATAAACGAAAAACGCTTAACCCGTACCTGCTGTACGGCATGGTGCTGTTGCAACCACACCAGCAGTGTCTCTGCATCGGCATTGCTCATACAAAGGTCCAGATCGCTACCGGCTGGCAGTTCTTCAATTTTGGCTACCGGCAGCTTCAAGGCGGCATAGGGTGTCTCGTGCAGGTGGTCTGCAATGTCTTGCAACAGGCAACCGCGCAAGGTTGCATCTTCGCTGCGCACCAGCATATCGCCCATGGCTTCGGTCCATGTGTGCAGCAACCAGTGTGCCTGCTCGTGCCACTGTGGCTGGCGGGCATAACGCTCGGCATAGTAACTCACTATATCCAGCAGGTACAGTTTTTCGGCAAAAACCATCTCGCGGCCGGTAAGTTGCGGCATGGCACTTGCCTGTTGGGTACGGGCAGTTTCTATAGCGTGTCTGATGCCCATGTAGCCGCTTCTTTCTACCAGTATGTTGTTCTGATACACAAAGTGAAACAGGTCGTACATGGCAGGTCTTGCGGCGGCATACATCTCCCAGTCAGCGGCATAAATATTGCTGTCGTCACACTTCAGGTTCCATGGTGTAAAGTCGCCGTGCGATGCGGTCATCAGCACTTTTTCGCTCACCCATATCTGCTCATACAAGGCTTGCAGTCTTTGCAGCAATACAGGCGAAAATCTGCTATCGTTCACGGGCAAATTGGCCATGCGGTGCTTTATCTGCTGCCACCATTCGGTGTACTTAAGTGTAGTTTTCTGCGCACCGGCGTTCAGCCATGCGCCCAGTGCCTCTTGTGGCAGTTCGCCTACTGCCGATGGGCTTTTTAATCCATCTTTGTTCCAGATGTCGTTTTGCACCATTATCATAGTGCCGCACACTTTGTAGGTTGGCTTTACCATGCCGGGTACGTGCCCCATATTCAGTCCGGCTACTTCGTTGCCGGCAAGTTCTATGGCTGTTGCACTCAGGGGTATTTTGGCAAAGTGACTACCGTTCGCATCTTTGTACCAAACTATCAGCTTGCGGTTTTCGCCAATGGTACCTGTAAACACCGCCCAATCTTCCCAGCCATCCATTTGAGCGGCAGTAGCGGCATCTATGTATAGTGTACATTTTTGGGCACCTGCCATGGTATCGGCCCCCAGTTGCGACACTGTGCGCATGGCCGTAGCCATAAGAGCGGCTTTGCGGCTACCTGTATAGTAGAACTTCAGATAGCCGGCAGCACCTCTGCGGGCTGGCCATATCCACCGTACGCTGCCATTGCGATTGGTGCGGTAATGGCAGGCCAGTGCTATGGTACATGCCGCAGTGGGTGCGGGGGCAATGCGGGCACCGGCATAGCGCAGGCCGCGTTGCAGTATATCCAGATCGTCTATTGGTAGCATCTTTTCCATACAAGGATGTATGCCAACCTTGTGCCACTATGAAAAAAATGAACGAAACCCGCTACCAGAGCGGGTTTCATGTATGTTGACCTTTCACAACTTGCGCCACAGGCGGAAACAATTCCCAAAAACGGAAAATCATACCTTCGTTTGTTCCGGCAGGTCATTGGGGCGCGTGCGCTGCAAATGGCGACGTTCGGCGGGGGTAAGCCGCTGGTTGATACTGATGGAAATATACAGTACCAGTAGCTGGTAAAATAAGATGCCGTAGTTGGTCTCTCCAAAAATGCCAAACTCGGTAAATGAATTAATGAGCACCGGAATGATGATGCCGGTAAGCATCAGTCTTTTCTCTTTTTCTTTGGTGGTAGCAAAGCCATAAAAGGTAAAAATGACCTGCGCCAACACCAGGGTAAAACCCACAAACCCCAGATTCATGAGTACCTGTATAAACGTATTGTGGGTCATATGGCCGGCATAGGTGTGTACACTCTCGAAGGTGTCTTTATAGTCTATACGCATAAAGCCAAACCCAAAAAGTATCTCTCTTGGCAACCCTTCAGTAATGAGTGCCTTCCAGAAAGGCAGGCGGCCGGTCATACTCAGTACCTCATCCAGCCCACCCTCTTTAATCATGATTTTGGTAACAGCTAATGGCACAGCGGCCATAGCCCCGGCATACATAAACCATTGCAGCTTTTTGTTGTTGCCCTGCCTTATGTGGAAGAACGCAATAATGAGACAACCAATGGTAGACGATCTGGAGCCGGTAAGCACCACCACCCAAAGCAGTGCCAGAATTTTGATGATAACCCACACCATGCGCTTGCGCTTATACAGGTCGAAAATGAAACACGATATGCCCAGCCCTCCCAGCATGCCCAACTCGTTGGGGTTCATAAAAAAACCGCCCAGCCGTGCTTCCTCGCCACCATGCGTCATACGGTAAAACTTATCGGGTGCGGCAAACATGCCCACCAGAAAGATGAGCATCATCATAAAGATGCCATTGGCCAGTATGTTCGATAGCCTGATGCCGCTTTCAGGGAAATAGGTATCAATCATCACGAAACAGGCCATGAAGAAGTAGGCAAAGACAAGACTTTCAAAGTCCATGAACCACTGTAGTGCACTATAGCCCACATCGGTACTCCACAAAAAACTAATGAGCCCCAAAAGAAGGTATCCTATATACAAGCCTATGCTATATTTATTGCCCCAGCTAAAGGCCGCTACAGCACCACGGCGCACTATCCACCGGTATACAAACCATATGGTTACGGTCATACCTACACGGGTCAGCACCTTCAGCACACGGGTCAGCCCCACATTTTCGCTCCAGGTAAAGTAGCCACTCAGCTTTACAAAAAATATAAGCAGCAGTACTACGTACAGCCGCTTATAGAATTGCTCGTTTGTGAGTGTTTTACTTTTCATAGGCCTGCAGCATGTGCATACATCTGTTGGTACTTCGTGGTTAATGTTTGCCAGTTAAACTCTTCACGAATCATTTTCACCGCATTTCTGCGCAGCGTTTCCATCCGTCCGCCTGTATGTGCTGCATGCAGCTTGTTCAGGCCCTCGGCTATCTGTGCCGCTTCGGTTTGCTCTATGGTCACGCCACATTCGTAGCGGGCTACGCTGTCTCCGGTGTTGGTAGCCTCTGTTACCAAACAAGGCAACCCCATAGCTGCTGCCTCCAGTATGGCTGCAGGCAAACCTTCGTTGCGGCTTGGGTGCGCAAAAACGTGGCAGTTGCGCAGCATTGTTTCTTTGTCGGCACCATATTGTGCGCCGGCAAGTACTACCTGCTGTTGCAGCCCCGCCATGTTTATCTGCGCTCTCAGCTTGCTCATGTCGGCACCATCACCTATTATCCTCAGCTCACTTTGGGGGTGGGCGGCGCAAAACTCGCCAAAGCCTGCCACCAGCGCATCCAGCCCCTTGGTGTACATATCTATGCGGCCACAATAGCCTACTACAAATGTAGCCGTACCCTGTGTGGCGGCACCCGCAGTAGCAGTAGGTACAAAACCGTAGGGAATCTTTTCTACGGGGGTATCTCCACTCCAGCGTCTGGTGGCCGCTACTTCGCTATCGCCAAGTACATGAATCACAGCGGCACCTTGCAGCAACCTTTGTTCAAATGTACGCATGTACATGCCTTTTACCAGTTTGTTTTTGCTTAGTGCCAGGGTGTTGTAACTACCATGTGGGGTAAACACATAGGGGATATTGTTTTTCTGCAACAGGCGGGCTATGGTGTACATAACCGGCACAAAGCCGCCATGCAGGTGAAAAACAGTATCGGTTCCGGCACACAGCAGGGCAGCCTCAAGCACAGGGTCTGCGGCAAACGGGTTGCGCTGCCTGCGGAACAGGCGCGTTTCGTAGTTGCGGTGCGGGTAGTTGTGTACCGTATCGGCGGCTATACCCCATACTGCCACCTTCATGCCAGCGGCTGTCTGATGGCTGGCCAAATCGTTTACCACCCTGTTTACGCCATTCATACGTTCAGGATTGGCCTTGCCGGGTACTATGTGTATTACTTCCATATAGCCTTGTATTTTTTTTGCAGTATGCCTGCCCAGTAGGTAAGTGTTATAGTTTGTGTAAGCACCAGACCGGTCATTACACCCGCCAGTTGCCATCCCTTTATCAGCATCCATGCTGTAGCCAGTGCGGTTACAGCACTCAGTACATATCCCTTAAAGAACTCATTACTATGTTTCAGCGAGCGCAGTGCTATACGCACCGGGTAGCCTGCGGTTACCAGTACATACAAGCCACACAGGCCACAGAGTACGGTAGAGAGGTCGGCGGTGTTGGCCGGTTGCAACCATTGTATAACCGGCATGGCAATCAGTGCAGTTACTACAAGCATTACGCCCGCTGCGGGTATCAGTCTTGAGCCTGTCTGCTTCAGGTATTGCATCATTTGCTCGGGCTTTTCGGTAAGGGCCCCGGCCTTTGGCAACACATAATTTTCTACCGCCTGCAGGGCCACATTAAAGAAGCCAAATGCATACTGGCCAAGGCGCAGCACCGCCAATGTAGCTGTACCCAGCCACCAGCCTGCTGCCACCAGGTAAAAGTTGCCGGCAAACCATTGCAGCAAGGCCGATGCAGTCATCCACACACTTTCGCGGCCATTGGTACGCAATACATACAATGCGTTCACAAGACCCGGTGCCGGCTTCAGTACCAGTGTGGCATATACCAGTGCTGGTACAAAACTTGCGGCACAGGCCAGCAGCACTGTTTGCAGCGTGGCACTGCCCGATACTACCAGCAAACCCAACCCCAATAGTTGCAGCCCGTTGTTAATACTATCTGTAATCAATGCTTTTCCATATTGTGCATCGGCTACCAGTACTCTTCTGGCCCCATCCTGCAATGTGGCCAATATCATGGTAGCCGCCATCAGCAGCCAACTGGTGGCAGATATAGTGGCAGAAAACAGCGGGTAGAGGGCCAGTGCCGCCACAGCAATAAGGCCCCCTCCCGCTATCAATAGTCCTGCCATACCGCTTCTGTAGCGGCTACGTTCTTCTTCGCCCAGCGATGGGGCAATAACCATATACATGCCGCTGATGCCAGCTTGTTGCAAAGACAACACAAATAGCTGTGCCAGTGCCGCAGCGGCATACACGCCATAGTCCTTCAGGCCTGCGCCGCGCACTATCAGCAGTTGTGTGAGAATGGCACTGCCACTCACCACGGCCTGATCTGCCAGTACGGCTATTTTTGCGGTTTTGTTATTTGCTGAAAGCACGGCGTATTTTTTTGATGATGATCATTACACGGTCTATTGGTCCCGGTACATATCCAGCCCTGTTCAGCACATATTGAAAGCCGGGCAATTGCAGCCTGTCTCTCATTTCGTCGGCCTCACCAATGGCAGCCATGGCAGTGCGTCTTGTATCCAGCACCATCATATTGAGGTTGCTCTTGGCCATGGGCAGTATGCTTGCATTGCTGCGTTGCAACGAGAAGTTGCGGATGATTACAAGGTCGTACTCTGCACGCCAGCCGGCTGCTATACGGTCCCATTCAGAGGGTATCTGCCAGCGATAAGAGGCTATGAGCGGCGATGTGGTTTCGTAGTCTTCGTTGGCAAATTCTTCCATTTTGCCATCCATAAGCACCATCACTGCTTTTTTGCCGGCATCGGCTGCTGCCTTCATCAGCGCATCGGCTACAAAGTCTTTACCGTCGCCATCGTTCATAGAGGTAATGCAGAGGGTAGTGCCCTTGGGCAGCTTGTTGCGTATTTCCAGCTCCAGCAGCCATTTGTCAAAGAACTCGCGGCTTGCTTTTGCATTCTTCAGCATGGGCACGCTTTTCTCAAGCGGCGTATCGCTGTTGCGGTATATGTTCTGCTCATTGTCTACCCTTGCCTTCAGGCTGTGTATCACAATAACCAATATCACACCAAACATCAGCCCCAGAAAACCCGAGAACACAACTATGAGTTTAGAATTGGGTGATACGGGGCTCTCAGGCACCTCTCCGCGAGAAATAATGCGGTGGAAGGATATGGCTGCGGCCTTGGCTATCTGTGCCTCTGTGCGTTTCTCGCGTATAAACTTGTATATCTGTTCGTTCATACCAAAGTTGCGCTCCAGCACGGTCATATGTTTTTCTTTGCCGGGCAGGCCTTCAAAACTCTGCTCTGCTTCTGCTATAGTACGCTTCAGGTCGTTGTACTTGATGCGTAGGTTGGTTTGAGTATTGCCAATGCTTTCTTCCAGGTAGTTGGCCAAATCGTTTATCTTCTTGTCTACCACTGCTACCTTGGGGTTCTCTGGAGTGTACAGCAGCAACAGGTCGCGTTTTTCGGCTTGCAGCAACTTCACCTTTTTTACTATTTCGGTACTCAGCAGGTCGGTAAATGCTTCAAAGTTGGGGGCAATGTTCACAAAATTGCCCCGGTTGCGCCTCATGTACTGGCTCAGGGTATCTATAGCTATCAGGTTCATCTGCACGCTGGCCAGTTGTTTCTTCAGGTCGGCTATTTTGCGCAGGTCTGTTTCGGTTTCTTGGGTAATGTTTACAATGTTGTTGCGGTCGCGGTATTGTTGAATGTCGTCTTCGCTATTGTTCAGGCGGTTGCCATAGTCTTGCAGTTGCTCTGTAAGAAACTGCTCTGTGGTGTCGGCCGATTTAGTGCGCTCTTCTACGTGGTCGCGTATATACACATTGGCTATTGCATTTACTACGTCGGCACTCTTTTTGGCATCGGCACATTTGTAGCTCACCCTCAGTATGGGAATGTCTTTATCGGCCGATGTTACGTCCAGTCCGGCTATGATCTCGGCTATCAGTTTGCGGCGGCTATGTATCACAAACTCGTAGTTGTCATCTACATCCATATTAGGGCGTTCTTTCAGCAGTTGCGCATTCAGAGCAACGGTAACCACAAAGTTTTTCCCTTTAATGGGCGTACCAATTTTGCCATTATAGTGGTCTCCGTCTGGTGTAGTTATCACCACATCGCGTTGCTGTGTCAATGTGAGTGCAATGTGCTTATCCAGCATTTTTTCACCCAGCATGGAGGCATGTACTTCAATAGGCGATTCTTTGTACAGTTCTTTGGTGTGTATTTCTCCTACGCGGTATATAACAGTATCGGCAGGTATCAGGTTCAGAGCCTTTTCTATCAGCACTTCCGATTTCAGCAGTTCTACCTCTGCACCAATTTTTGTAGATGTGGCAAATACATCGAAATCTTTATACAGGTTGGCGTTAGGCACTCCTTCGCGTGCATCTGCCAGTTTGATGCGGGTAGTGCTCTCGTACATGGGGGTGGCATACTTCAGGTATGTCTTAGCCGCCATTACGCAAGCCGTCATCAGTACCAGCACCAGTGGTGCGCCCCTGTACAGCGTTTTTATGAAGTTGCCTGTGGCTCCTGTGCTACTCATGGCTTGCTTATTTTGTAAGGCTGTTTATCAATACTGCCGAACTGATGATTGTGGCTATAGGTACTATGATGCTGCCAGAGCGTTTGTCCCACATTTTACCTTTGCGGCTGGGCACATACACCATGTCGCCGGGGTATACCTGTACATTTTTGCAGAAGGCCGGGTCTACGTTTTTCAGGTTTATTACCACCTTGGTGGGTGCATAATTTACATTGCGTATCACGGTTACTTTCTTTTTGTCGGCATAGAAGTCAAAGTCTCCGGCCTTGCTTATTACATCCATCAAGGTGTTGTAATCTTTCTCTACCACATATTTGCCGGGGGTTTTTACTTCGCCCATTACGTTTATTTCCTTGTTCAGCACCTTCACCTCTACTATCGGGTCTTTTACCCAGCGGCCGTAAAGTGTTCTCAGCAACTCGCGCACTTGTATCACCGTACTGTCTTGTACATGTACGCTGCCCAGTTGTGGTATAGTGATGTTGCCATTAGCATCTACCAGCAACCATTTGCCGTATACCTCGTTAGAGTTGTAGATGCCGTAAACCGAGCCTACGCTCATATCGTCGTGGTTCCAGAGGCTCACACTTATTTTGTCGTCCTTCCTTATGTGGTATTCATAAGTTACGTCGCGGTGCTGCCAGGCTGTATCCTTCGGTATGGCCGAAGATTTCATCATATTGGGGGTGGTACAAGAGGGCAAAGTCATGGCCCATACCATTGCGGCAGCAATGGCTATCAATCCTTTCAGTGTCATGGTTCAGGGTTTTAGAGAGAGAAGAAACTGAAAAATTTATTCATGCGGCTGGGTGTTTTCTTCGCTACCAACTCCATAACATCAATAATCTTATGGATAATGGCACCGAGCAGGTCCTCTTCCATATTGCCTTTGATGATGTAGTCGAATGCGCCATACTTCAGGGCATCTATGGCTACTTTCATATCCTGCTGGGCCGATATGTATATGAGGTAAATGTCCGGGTCGAAACGCTTGATTTTCTTCAGCGTTTCCATGCCGTTCATGGGTGCCATTTGGTGGTCCAGCAAAATAATATCGGGCTTGCGGGTCAGCTCGTTGATGCATTGTTGCCCGTTGTCGAAAAGTGATATCCGGGTAAAACCCATGTTCAGTAAGTACTGTTTGTACAGCTCCTGACAAACCGGATCGTCGTCGATCACAAAAATGCTGAGGTCTTTATTGAAGTTCATATGCTGTGGCGTTTGACTACTATTTTGCCATAACTGTGCCAGAATAAATATTGCACTGAAAATCAATTACTTGTGTTTTTTGTGTGCAAAAAATGCGTGCAACCAACGCACAAAATTCCGCTGCGCGGAAAAATCTATTGTCGTACATTTACATACATAGTTTCATGCATTACAATCAACACCTGTTGTACTATGGACAAGTTCAGAATATTTATTGTGGACGATGACGAGTGGTATGCCGAGATACTGGAATACTATTTGTCAATGAATCCCGATTATGAAATTTCGCGTTATACCTCTGGCAAAGAGTGTATGGCCAACCTTCATAAAAAACCACACCTTATAACCGTAGACTACTCTATGACCGATATAAACGGTAAAGAGTTGCTGAAACGCATCAAGCAGTTTGATGCCGGTATGGCGGTGATAGTAATAAGCGGGCAAAAGGATATAGCTACTGCCATAGAGCTATTGAGGGCGGGTGCGTCGGACTACTTTGTAAAAGACGATAACACCAAAGAGCTGCTTTGGAACGCTGTAGTGAAAGTACGCGAGCATCAGCAACTGAAACAAGAGGTAGAAGACCTGAAAGACCAGCTGGGCCGTAAAAACGAGCTCAGTAATCTCATAAGAGGGAATAGCCCTGCCATCAAACGCATCTATACACTGGTAGAGAAAGCGGCCAAGACCGCCATCAACGTATCTATTACCGGCGAAACCGGTACTGGTAAGGAAGTTGTGGCGCGGGCCATTCATTACAACTCAGAGCGGGCACGCAAACCATTTGTGGCCATCAATATGGCTGCCATTCCCAAAGACCTTGTAGAGAGCGAGCTGTTTGGGCACGAAAAAGGGGCATTTACCGGTGCCCTTACGCGCCGTGCCGGCCGTTTTGAAGAGGCCAACAAGGGTACGCTCTTTCTGGACGAGATAGCCGAAATGGACCTGAGTCTGCAAAGCAAGCTGCTGCGCGTGCTGCAAGAGCGCGAACTGGTGCGTGTGGGCGGCAACGAACGCGTGGGGCTTGATGTGCGCATCATCATTGCCACGCACAAAAATCTGGCCGAAGAGGTGTCTAAAGGCAACTTCCGCGAGGATCTTTACTACCGCATATCTGGTTTGCCCATAGACCTGCCCCCGCTACGCGACAGAGGAAACGACATAGTGCTGCTTTCCCGGTTTTTTCTCGACGATTTCTGCAAAACCAACAAAATGCCCCATGTCAACCTCTCGGCGGCAGCCAAAGACAAGTTGATGACGTATGCATGGCCGGGCAACGTACGCGAGCTGAAGTCGGTCATAGAGCTGGCATCGGTTATGTGCAACGACAACGATATACAGCCCGAAGACATTACTTACAATCCTGTAGCCGCCAGCAAGCAATTTATAACAGAGGAAAAAACCCTACGCGACTACGATATAGACATTATTACCTGGTTCCTGAAGAAGTACGACAATAATGTGGTACAGGTGGCCAAAAAGCTGGACATCGGTAAGACCACCATCTACAAAATGATTCGCGACAATGAAATAAAGATCTGATTATGAAAGTAGCATTGTACCAGTATCGCAATGGCGATTTGCACCAGCAACCATCTACCAACAACTTGCCCGGCACCGATGTGAGTCTGGTATTATGTTTTGGTGCCCGTGACGTGGTTTCGGAAGCATCGTTTTATCAGATGTTGCACGAGCGGTGTCCGGCAGCTACCATACTCATATGTTCTACCGCAGGCGAGATATATGGCACACAGGTTACAGACGACACAGCTACTGTGGTAGCTATACAGCTGGCACATACCCCACTGGAAGCACATTCTGTAAAAATCAGCGATTATGCCGATAGTTTTGCGGCAGGCAAAGCACTCAGGGCACAATTTTCGTCTCAGGCACTAAATTGTCTTTTTGTACTGTCTGACGGAGGTATGGTAAACGGCAGCGAGCTGGTGCGCGGCCTTAGTGCCGATGCCCCCCCACTGCTGATAACAGGTGGTTTGGCTGGCGATGGGCCACACTTTTCCACCACTGTGGTGGGGCTCAATGATGTTCCCGGTTCGGGCAATATTGCTGCTGTAGGTTTCTATGGCAATGCCATACAGGTAAGCCATGGCTCGCAAGGCGGATGGGAAATGTTTGGCCTGGAAAAAATGGTGACGCGATCTGTAGCCAATGTGCTATACGAGATAGACGGTCGACCCGCATTGGAACTGTACAAACGGTATCTGGGGCCCGATGCCGAGGGTCTGCCGGGTTCGGCACTATTGTTCCCGCTGTCCATTACCCTACCGGGCACCAACGAGCAGGTGGTAAGAACCATACTGTCTATAGACGAAGCCTCTGGCAGTATGACATTTGCCGGAGATGTGCCCGAAGGGGCACAGGTGCGCTTCATGAGGGCCAATTTTGATAGAATAACCACGGCCGCAAGCGGAGCCGCACTGCAAACATTGCGCGGCAACATTTCGTCTCCGGCACTGGCCCTACTCATAAGCTGCGTAGGGCGAAAGCTGATACTGGGGCCACGTACCTACGAAGAAGTAGAGGCGGTGGATGAAGCCTTTCTCGGCCAGACCCCTTTGGCTGGTTTCTATTCCTATGGCGAAATATCTCCTATGGTGTCTGGCGGGCCCTGCCTGCTGCACAATCAGACCATGACTATAACTACTTTCTATGAAACTGAATAGACTGCTGGAGCGGCAACTGAAAAAGTTCGTTCCGCCCGACTGTATAGAAAAGGAGGAACTAAAGGCATTTTTGAATGCAGTAAACGACTCTTACAATTCGTTTGAGCGCGACCTCGAACTGTCTGAACGCGCATTCCGCATCAGCGAAGAAGAATACCGAGACATCAATGCAAAGCTGAATGTGGAAATTGCCGAACGCGAAGCATCGCTCGCCAAATTGCGCGAAACATTCGACCGGTTGCAAACCACACATACCGAAGACAAAGGAATGTCTGGCCTGTTGCACATGGCTACATCGCTGCAAAAAAGAGTATCGGATCTGTCTGACACTGAACAAAAGTTATTGGCTCAAAAGAAATTCTATGAGCGTATCCTCAACGAAATACCGGCCGACATAGCCATTCTGGACCGCAACCGTGCCTACCTCTTCATAAACCCCCATGCGGTTAAAGACCCAACCATACGCGAATGGATGATAGGACACACCGACGAAGAATATGCAGCCTACCGCAACCGGCCGCTCGATGCCACCAAAGAAAGGCGGCAGTTCTTTGATATGGTGGTGCAAAAGGGAAAAAAGCAGGAACAGGAAGAGCGAATGATAAACCGTTTGGGTGAGGAGGAATTTCATTTGCGCGTGCTCTCGCCCGTTTTTGATGAGCATGGCGAGTTTGACCTGATGATTATCTATGGCGTAAATATTACCGAGCGCAAGAAAGTAGAAGAGAAGGTACGCCTTAGCGAAAGTCGTTTCCGCAGCATTTTCGACAATAGTCTCGCCCTCATTTGCGTACACGACCTACAGGGTATAGTGCAAGATGTAAACAGCGCGGTGGTAAACATTTTGGGCTATTCTGCCCAAACACTTATTGGCGCACCCCTTGCAAATCTGTTGCCGGTTTCGCTACGGGCCGATTTTCAGAAAACCTATATGGCTACTTTGCTAAAGGACAGCAAGGCCAGCGGTATTATGATGGCTGTGGGCAGAAACGGCAGACCCCACTACCTCCTGTATCAAAACTATCTGGTGGCGGAGGGTGGCGCACCACCCTATGTTATAGGCTTTGCACAAGACATTACGGCACGTATGGAGGCCGAAAAGCAGCTGAAGGCAAGTGAGGAAAAGTACCGCAACATCATTGCCAATATGAACCTTGGCTTGCTGGAGGTAAACAACGACGAGATAATTGTATACGCCAACAACAGCTTTTGCGATATGTGTGGTTATGAGCTGGATGAATTGGTAGGCAAAAGCCCTATACACCTGTTTCTGAAAGGCGACAACCAGCTGGAGGGCGATGATGTGGTAAACCGCAGGCGCGAGGGCTTGTCTGACGCATACGAACTGAAGATAAAAGACAAACGTGGCAACGTACGCTGGTGGTTGGTGAGTGGTGCCCCGGCCTATGATAGCGATGGTGCCATGAAAGGTACTATTGGTATTCATCTGGACATTACCCTTCAAAAAACACTGGAACTGGAACTGCGACAGGCAAAAGCAGATGCCGAAAAGTCGGCAAGAGCCAAGGAAACCTTCCTTGCCAATATGAGCCACGAGATACGTACACCCATGAACGCAATTTTGGGTATATCGGGCCTTATGAGCAAGGCCGACTTACCACCACAACAACGTTCGTGGCTGGGCAATATTCAAACGGCGGCAAACAATCTTCTGGTTATTATCAACGATCTGCTCGATTTTTCGAAGATAGAGTCTGGCAAAATGACCATAGAGCACATCGGCTTCCATCTGAAAGTGGTAATCAATAATGCGGTGCAAATTTTACGCCACCGCGCCGAGGAAAAGGGAATTTTGCTGTTGTCGAACTTCGATAGTACCATTGCCCCCGTACTGTTAGGCGACCCTTACCGCTTCAATCAGGTGCTTATGAACCTGCTAAGCAACTCAATGAAGTTTACAGAGCATGGGTCTGTGTCCATTTCCTGCAAGGTAGCCCAGGCCGATGCTGTTAGCCAAACCATTACATTCACTGTTACCGATACGGGCATAGGAATGAGTAAGGAATTTATGGCTCACCTCTTCGACAAATTCTCTCAGGAAGACGAAAGCATAACCCGGCGGTATGGAGGTACAGGCCTTGGTATGAGCATCATACGCCAGCTGGTAGAGCTTATGGGAGGAACCATAAAGGTAGAGAGCGAAAAGAACAAAGGAACAACCATATCATTCTCTATCCGCTTCTACAGAGGCACTGCTGCAGACGTGCCACAAACCCGCTATAGCAGCATAGATACACAGATACTAAAGGGCAAACGCATACTGCTTACCGAAGACAACGAACTGAACAGACTGCTGGCATCTGCCATACTGAACGACTATGGTGCCATGGTTACGGAGGCCGAAAATGGAGCAATTGCCATATCGCAAATGCAACAAAACTATTTCGATCTGGTGCTGATGGATGTGCAAATGCCTGTGAAAGACGGTTTGGAAGCCACAAAGTATATAAGAGCCAATGTAGATGCGGGTATCCCTATCATTGCGCTAACTGCCAATGCACAAAAAAGCCAGGAAGAGCAATGTTTGGCTGCCGGCATGAACGATTTTATCTCTAAACCATTTACCGAGACACGACTGGTGCAACTGGTGGGCAAGTGGCTGGGCAGAGATACCGGAGTGACAGCCGAGCCCGAAGTGATGCCGGAACCAGAGGAAAGGGCTCCAGCCGACCTCTCGAAACTACATCAGATAAGCCGGGGAGACCCCAATTTTGTAACCAGAATGACAAACCTTTTTCTGGAGAAAACGCCACCATTGCTGGAGCAGCTAAACGCGGCCGGGAATAATGGCGACCTTGCACAAGTGGCATTTCTGGCACACCGCATCAAAAGCTCGGTAGGTATCATGGGCATACCAGGTCTGGAAGATGCCATAGCTGGGCTAGAGCATATTGAAGACAATCCGCTGCAGGAAACAGAGATAAGAGCGCACATACGACTAATGACCAACAACATTAATGCGGCTATGCAGTGGATGGCGAAACAATAATGCTACATAGTGCTCTTGTGGCCGGGCAAATACATGGAAATAGTACTGCCCTTGCCGGGCTCGCTTTCTATTACAAAACGGCCATGATTGGCCTGTACAAGGTCTTGCACCAATGTTAGTCCCAGTCCGGTACCTTTTTCGCCATTGGTGCCACCGGTGGTTACATGCTCTTTGCGAGCCAGTAATTTCTGTATCAGAGCCTCGCTCATACCTATGCCATTGTCGTGTACGGCTATGCATATTTCTGTTCCGGCGGTAGTTGCCGTTACCTGTATGGCACCACCGCTGTGGGTATACTTTATAGCATTGCCCACAAGGTTGCGCAGGGCTATAAATACATGATTGGCATCGGCCCGGCACGTCATGTCGGCCGGGGCAAAGTAGGTAATGGCTATCTTCTTCTGCTGCGCAAAGTAGCGATGAAAACGTTCCACCTCGCCCAAAATACCCGCCACACCAAACACCGTAGGCTCGGGTTGCAGGCTTTTCAGATGTCTCGATGCCCATACCAGCACATTGTCCAGCGTGCGCAGGGTGAAGCCTACGCCTTCCTTTACATGCTCTATATACTGTGTAAATTCTTCCTGCGTCAGGTCTCCGGTAGATTGCAACTCTATCAGTGTCTTCAGGCTGTTGAGCGGCGAGCGCATATCGTGCGACAAGATGGCAAACATCTTGTCTTTGGCCTCGTTCATTGATTCCAGTTCTTCCTGATAGGCCATTTTTTCGTTGATGTCTATAATAGAACCGGCCATTTCTATGGGTTGCCCCATCTCGTCTCTTGCTGTTTGTCCGGTCGCTTCATACCATCTATAGCTGCCGTCTTTGTGCCGCATACGCACATTCAGCTGGTAGGGTGTACCGTGCTCCAGATGGCTGTTCAGTGCAGCTACCTGCCGTGCGCGGTCTTCATCGTGTACCAGTTGTTCCAGTGTGGCTTGTGCAGGTAGTAGCTCCTCGCGGGTATAACCCAGCAACCGGTAAAAGTTGGCCGACCATGTTTCTTCACCAGTTACAAAGTTACGTGCCCATACCCCCGCGTTTATACCTTCCAGCGTTAGTTCGTTACTGCGGTTCAGCTTGTCCAGTGTCGCATTTTGTTCGGCCACACGGCTCATCTGCAGTTGTATCTCGTTGGCCTGCCTTTCTATCAGTATTTTGTTGCCTTTCAGGTCTTTGTAGGCCCTCATCAGCTTGCGGTGGTAGGGCACTACCAGTAGTAGTATCTCCAGCACCAGCACCCCACCCGATATGGTTGCCGCCCATGTCTGCTTTTCTTTTATGTGCAGCATATCCTGCTCGGCCTGCCGCTGAAAAAGCAATACAGTTTCATCCATAAGGGCTACATACCGGCCTTGTGCATACCCTATGCTGTCGGCCAATGTACAGGCACTTGTACTATCCTTTACATGGCTCAGCAAGGTATACAATTGTTGCTGCGGTGGCCGCAATGCTGCAAACTCCATTTGTAGCGAGGGTTCGGTAATGGGCACCAACTTTCCGGTTTCATCGCCATGTTGCAGGTGCTCGTGTATTTCGTCCCACTGGTGGCACAGTGCAGCCAGTTGCTGTGCATTGCCCCTACCCTGCGCCAGTAGTATGGTTTCGGTTACCGCCCGCTGGCTCAGCAATCGTTGGCGGCCGGCTACATTTATGGTATGGGCATAATGGCTGTTTCGGTCTACGCCCTCGTCTATCAGGCGCACATTCACATCTACCGCAAGCGCGATAGTACCCCCAAACACCAGATAGGGCCAAATATATTTCCAGTTTTTAGAGAACAAGCAGTGCAATTTGTCGGAAATTACAAGTAATCTGTTGTATTCAAACATACTGACAGCAAACAAAACATGTAAGGTTACAATATTTGCTACGCCACAGCATACGCAAGTATACCTATATATCAGAGAAAGAAATTGCTTGGCTTACTTCTTTGTTATAGATCATACTTGCAATTTCAAACCGTAATCTGTTCCTAATCTCGTTTACTTTTCCTAATGTCGTTTTGTAATTATCCATGGTTACCAAAACGCCATCCAACCATATTCTGAAAACACAATGGGGATACATGCAGGTTTCCGGTACGTGTATCAATTGGATATTGGCACAGACAACACGACCATTTTTATCCTGTTCAAACCATTTGTCATATCTATTGTCTGGTGTAAGATCCCGAATGACTAATGTACAAACAACTTTATCTACATAAGTTTCAAAATCTTCGTCTACTTTGATGCTGTATAACACGTCGTTGGGCAAAGAAATTGATTGACCTGTCCCAGATCGGTTATGAGACAATTCTGCAATAGATTGAGTCTTATATGGATCTTCAATGACCTCAGGTTTGCAGCGATAATACAATTCTTCCCCCACAGTAAATGTTGAGATTATTGGCTTATCGTTTTCATGAAGTCTTTCGGGAATATATCCAAGCTCGCAAGATGGCATCTAAAAAATACTATATGAAAAATTTATACGCTAAACCTTCGAACTCCTCCTGGTTATGATTGTGGTAGAACTTCAATATTCTTTTTTTATCTACCCCTATATATGAATAAGCAATGCAGTCTTCTGGATTGATGACAATATGAATAACCCCTTTATGTGTCTTCCTGAAGAAAACTAATTCATCATCTTCATTGGTATAATATTGAAATGGACTGAGTCTGCTGGGGTCAATTTTCTCCCGTATTTCACTAAAGGCAAATAATAGATTGAACAGCATTGCCTTTTGGAAGTCTGTCAAACCAACATGTTCACAAAGAATATTATTGAACAAATCATTCAGCTCACTGTGTAATCCGGGGTGTGTATTACCCAAATTCCGAGACAATAAGTGCTCATATTCTTGTCCAAAAAGCTGAGACTGGCCAAGCTCTGTCTCCATTTTCAGGAATGTTAAATGCTCAGTCATGATTGTATTTTTTTTCTGTGAGAGGGGTAATGCTTTTAAAGAAAATTTCGTTTTTCAGATGTCTCATTTCAGTAAACTGTCTGAAAACTGTATCGTAATCTTTTGCGAGTTCTATCTTCTTGTTAAGGTTAATGTCAAGAAGTACACCTTTTTTTTCGTTACTCTTATCAATTGTTTTTGTTACAGTAAGGTTCACAACCGTGGAGGATTCCTCCGGATAATTAAACTGAAGCCTTATAAATGGATTAATTGTGTTGATTCCAAATGGTTGTTGTACACTAATCTGAATCAAGTCGTTTATTGTCTCATCATCAGTTTTTTCAATAAAATTCAGGTATCTGACGGATATGCTCTTTATACTGAGAGTTCCTGTGTATTGAACAAACTCTGTCCACAAATCCCAAAACTTTTTGAGAAGAGTATCGAAGTGCTCATATTTACGCAACTTGTGTATGGCAACAGAACCCTGCTTTATTTGGAATAGTATGTTGTCTGCTTCATTCTGCAGAATGTAATGTGTAGCATGTTGCACAGTTGAATCCGCCCCTTCTTTAACAGTTTCCATGTGCATACTGTTTTTTACAAAGTTTTTGGCATAAGTGGTATTCTCCAGAAACGAATCTACTGCTTTACTATCCAAATCTTCTCCAAAAGAGATCATAAATACAATCTCTTTAACTGGCGTTGTTTTGAAATGAGGATAGGACATGGATTTTTTAGACTTTAGTACAAATGTAATCACTAAAATAACTTTAGAACATAGTTCACATATCTTTATCACCCCTCCCCAAAAGATGGTTGTATCAGCATTTTATTACCTGTATCATAATTTCAATTATATATCAAATAGGGAACAGACTTTTTGCGTTAAAATCCCTGACATAAATTAGATTTTTACCTAAAAAAATGTCAAAGTCCGTTTTTTAAGTACTAGGGGATAACACAAACTCAGATAACTTCTTTACTTTGTTGATAGAGTAGCACTACTCCTGCTTCCAATTTATTGTTACCAATATTTATGTTATGCGCAATACCCTTATCGCACTGGCTCTGCTCTCCGTTTTTCCTGCTACTGCACAAACAGGCAATATCTCTGTACACATACACGGCATTCGTAACAACAATGGTACCCTCAGATTGGGATTCTACAAATCTGCCGAGGAATTCAAAAATGAAAAACCTGCTTTCATACGCGCTGTAGAAAAAACGACCATGGCCAATAAATCCGTTTCTGCCGAGTTTGCAGTTCCCGTGGGCACATGGGGTATAGCACTACTAGACGATGAGAACAAAAACACCAAGATGGACTTCCGGTTTATGATGCCGAAGGAAGGCTATGGCTTTTCCAACTACAAACATTCGGGGCTTACCCGTCCTTCGTTCGATAAGTTTAGCTTTCCGGTTCCTGCTACCGGCACGGCCAATGTGGTCATAGACCTGAAGTATATGTAATACTATTGGATGTAGCCGGCCGCCAGCAAACCAAGAATGATGGCACCTGTAACTATGCGGTACACACCAAACGCTTTAAGCCCATGCTTTTGCAAAAAGCCTATAAACGTTTTGATGGCAATGAGTGCCACTACAAACGCTATTACATTGCCCACACCCAGCATAGCCAGGTTGGTTTTGTCCTTTAATATTTCTGGGTGGTTCTTAAAGGCCTTCAGCAGCTTGTAGCCTGTGGCCGCTGCCATGGTAGGCACCGCCAGAAAAAATGAGAACTCGGCTGCAAACCTGCGCGTAAGCCCCTGCTGCATACCGCCTATAATGGTGGCAGCACTGCGGCTGGTGCCGGGTATCATGGCTATTACCTGCCACATACCCACCCAAAAGCCTTTTTTATAGCTCATGTCGGGCTCGTTGTCTACCTCGCCCTTACCAAACAGCTTTTCTATAAACAACAATACCACGCCACCCACCACAAGGGCTATGGCCACTGTCAGTGGGCTTTCCATCAGCTCGTCAATAGCATCAGAGAATAGCTTGCCAAAAACCAATGCGGGCAGCACAGCAATAGCCAGCTTGATGAAGAAGTCTTTGCGCTTCAGATCCAGAAACTTTTTGGAATAGAGTGTCACCACACTCAGTATAGCTCCCAGCTGTATGCATACCTCAAACAGTGTTTTGAATTCGCGCTCCTGCTCTGTAAGGGTACGGCCACGGTTCATAATGGCATCGGTCAGTATCATATGGCCGGTAGACGATATGGGCAAAAATTCGGTTACACCCTCTACTATACTGAGGATAATGGTATCAAGCCAGGTCATGTATGCTTTATGGTATGTTGATGTACTTATGTGTTTGCAACGATAGCTGCCACTGTGGGTGCAGCTTTATATAATCTATAATGAGCGGTACCATTGTTTCTTTGCGGCTCCACTCGGGCTGCAGGTACAGCTTGCAGCCGGGCCGCACGTTTGCGGCATGTTCTTCGGCCCACAGCAGGTCGCTTTTGTGGTACACTACCACCTTCAGCTCATCGGCCTGTTGCAGGCTACTGAGCAGCGGAGCCTTGAACTTTTTGGGCGATAGGGTCACAAAATCCAACTTGCCCGATAGCTCGTGCGCCCCCGATGTTTCTATGTGTACCCGCATACCACAGTCGTGCAGCGCATCGCAAAGGGGGCCCAACTGGTGCATGGCCGGCTCGCCACCGGTCACCACCGCTATGCGCCCGTGGTGGGCAGCGGCTATATGCGCCAGTTCTACATTGGTCATCTGCGGGTGTGCAGTAGCATCCCAACTGTCCTTTACATCGCACCACACGCAGCCCACATCGCAGCCGCCCAACCTTATAAAGTAGGCGGCATGGCCCGTCCATGCACCTTCGCCCTGTAGGGTATAAAAGTGCTCCATTACGGGATAGTTGGCTATTTGTAGTGTGTCTGTCGGCACCGTAAATTCTGTTATGTTGCCGGCAAAGGTACAACTGCCTGCTTGTTTACAAATTTCAGACTATGCTTTGTGTTTCATTTTGGCTGCCAGCAGCGTATTTTTCATCAGGCCACATATGGTCATAAGCCCTACGCCCTTTGGCACAGGGGTTATGTAGCTGCACAGCGGTGCCACTGCATCAAAGTCTACATCGCCCACCAGGCGGCTACCGCTCTTTCTGGTGGCATCGTCTATACGGTTGATGCCCACGTCTATTACTATGGCACCCGGCTTCACCATATCGGCTGTTACGTAGCGCGGGCGGCCTATGGCGGCAATTATGATGTCGGCATTCAGTGTAAAGTCTTTCAGGTTTTTGGTGCGCGAGTGGCACATGGTTACTGTAGCATTGCCCGGATTGGTAGCGCGGCTCATCAGCACACTCATGGGGGTACCTACTATATTGCTACGGCCTATTACCACACAATGCATACCGGCCGTGTTTATCTTATAGTACTCCAGCATCAGCATAATGCCGTATGGTGTAGCCGGCAGAAATGTGGGTTGCCCCAGCAGCATACGCCCCTGCGATATGGGGTGAAAACCATCTACATCCTTATCGGGATTGATGGCGTTAATCACCGAATCGGGCGAAATATGATCGGGCAGGGGTAGCTGCACCAGTATGCCATCTATGGCGGGGTCGTTATTCAGGCATTCTACTTCGGCTATCAATGCAGCTTCGGTAGTTTCGGCAGGCATACGCAGCAGGGTAGAGTCGAACCCCAGCTCTTCGCAGTGCTTCACCTTAGAGCCCACATAAGCCTCGCTGGCAGGATTGTTACCTACCAGTATAGCCGCCAGATGTGGCTTTTTACCGCCAGCCGCCTGCAAGTCCAGTGCTTCCTGTTTTATTTGCTCCTTTATGTGGCCCGATACCAGCACACCATCCAGTAGTTGCATATAGTATAATTTGTAGTTTGTTGTTTGAAGATAGTACATTTGACCGTACCCGCACAAATATAGCACATATGCCTGCCGCTAAGTTAGGTGTGGGTAGCTCTATAACTGCAAAATACACCACATTATGCGTCCATTGCTCTTCATTCAATACAATGCTGTCAAACTGGTTCGCATATTGCCATTAGCATGGGCTATTATTGTAGCAATAATGCTTGTAGCGGGTTGGCAATCGGGCATTTCGGTTAGTGCCTTGCTCGTACATGTGATGGTGGGTTCCATTGGCCCGGCATTTATTTTTACCGTTATTGCGGCTATTCGTGGTTGGTGGCATTTCCGCCCGGTAGAGACACTGCTGCTGCACGATGGCCCCAATTCGCTATTGCCCCTTCTGGCCGATGGGTATACCATAGAGCCCACCAATACCGATAGTCGTTTCTTCTTTACCGGAGAGCGGTTACGGACTTCCATCAGCGGCTTGCCCGTCACCATCAGTTTCTCTCACGAACCGCAGACAAAACGGTTGACATTGGTATGCGCCTTCTATCCCTTATTGCATGCCCCTACAGGCACAGAGTCTATACAAAAGGCTACCTACTACACAGGCATACGCCACCACCTGAGCCGCGACCTGAAACCTGAATTACTGGCATTTGTTGCCGGGCTCAAAGAACAGGGTTATGTGGTAACACCACATAAGGATTCATAGCTGATGTTGTAGAGTCATTATTATCATCCCCCTGGTTTCGTATTATTTTGAATAACAATTTTGTTTGCAAACAAAAACGTTTGAAAACATGTCACTTGTTTTTCAATGCCAACTCCTCATTCCAGCTCCCTTTCGACCTGTAATACACCATTTCATTCCAAATATTGGAATTTGCGTCCGCATTATGGACGCTTTCATACCCATGCCAAACCATTGCGCATTGATAATCAATGCATTGCATTTTTGGCACGCCATTGGTATTATACTCTGCAACAAACAAGCTAACAACTAACAAAAACATACAAAACAAACTACAATGAAAAACATCATCAAGTCTCTCGCCATTGCCGCTGTTGCTACTTTCGGTTTCGCTACTGCTTCTCACGCTCAGGCTACCGCTACAGCATC
>JAGKWS010000164.1 GCA_021151685.1 Chitinophagaceae bacterium | reverse complement strand
TGCGTTTCTTATGGTTGTTTTTGGCTGCAACTTCGTTACATTTTTCGCCATAGGAAGGACTATGGCTGCAAAATGTGCCTCGTTTCGCTCAAAAACAACTTTCGTAATAAACACAAGCAATAAATCTTAAACAGGCTCTATCTCTATTATTGTCTCTATAATGTGTGTGGTAGTGGTAAATGCCTGTTCGGTAGTGGGTATACGGGCACCATACATTGCCGATGCCCAACCTTGTACGGTCTCTGCTTGTAGCAACTCGCCCGATGCGGTTTTTGCGGTGATGCGCACCCGGCTTGCTGCACCCTGCGGCAGATGCCAAAGTTGGCTGATGGGGGTGCCTGCGGGTAGGTTGGTCAGCTCGTCGCGCACTATCCAGCGGGTTTGTCCCTCTGTTTTGGTAACGGTGCGGTGGTGCTGTATGCCGCTGCCCACCTGATGAAACGCACTGATGGCACCGCTGAAGGTGTATTGATTGCCCGATTGGGCGAGTGCTGCCTTGATGGCTTGTGTCCAGTAATACCAGATAAAACGGCCGCCTTTCAGCATCTGGTCTTTGCCGGCCACCATAATGGTATTGTGCGAGCGGGTGCCACTGAAGTAGCGGATGGTATCGGCATCGGCATTGTATTTATAACTGCCGGCATCTATGAGCAGGTTTTCGTTATTGTGCCAAATGTCCAGATGCAGATTGTCGGCCTGCGATGGGCGGTCTTTGTGGTTGCCACAGCGCAGAAAGGTGAGGGTAGAGGCCTCGCGGATGACGTAGTAACCACCTGTGACGAAAGAGTGGGCACCGTTAAGCCCGTTGGGGTAGAGTGGGGCTGTGGCTGTTGCTGCTGCATTGTTGGTGTACCACAAAATGTCCTCGGCAGGTGGCAGGTGAGCATCTAAACCCAACACTGTAGCAAGGGCGTGCAGTTGCGGGCGATAGTTGCGGTAATGGGCGGAAGACAGGCGGAAGAATAAGGCACCATCATTGGCCCCATAGTTGGGCAGCCAGCCGTGCGCATCGTTGGTGCATACCCGCAGGAAGCGCAGCGAAGCTATGGCCCGCTCGCCTACTACCGGGGCAAACTGTTCGCCATTCTTTTGGGCCAGTGTAAAGGCCCATGTAAGCAACTGTACTACTACACGGTGGTAGTTCATAGAAAATTGGAGGAACGTACCATCGGGGTAAAGTTGATAGGCAATTTCTTCTTCGAACCATTTTTTACCCCATTTCTTCCATTTGGCAGCACCGGGAAAGGTGGGGTAGAGCAGGGCACCAAGGTATAGGGTTAGGGTCTCTGTAATAGCGTGGTTGTTGCGCACGGCTATACGCGAGAAGTGTATGTTGTGCCATATATGGTGCAGGTGCCAGTATATGACGTGTTGTATCTTGTTGAATGCCTCTGCTGTGAGGTGGGGTGAGTTGCTGTAGTAGTGTAGTGCGAATGTCCAGTTGAGAACACGCAGCGACATTTCCTGACTGCAACGGTAGTTGGGCCCGCAATTGATGGGGTTGTGCTCTATCCACGATAGTATGTCGGCAATGACGGTGGCGGCACAGTCTTCGCCATTGTGGTAATCGTGACGAATGATGTCGTACAGGTAGGAAAAACGTGACTTTTCCCAAACGTATTTAATGTCGCCCGCCCTGGTGGAGTAGTCGGGTATTTCGGTCCAGTGTTTTTGATTATCGTATTGGTAGCCGGTATCGGGGTTGGTAACCCAATCGTAGCTGGTGCCAAGGTTCGTCAATATGCTATTGAACATCAGCAAGTTGCCTTGCTGCAACGCCTGCCATGTAGCCGCAAGTGCGTCATCGGGTCTTCTGCTGATTTTGAGGTCTTCGCGTGAGATGAAAAAGAACTTTTCTCGCCCTTTTTTCCAATCGGCCAACGTCATGTAGGTCTTTTGCAGCGGATTGGCAGGGAATTTGCTTTTCAGCAAGCCGGAACGGCGCATAAACTCGTGCCGGGCGCGGAAGACGGTGTACCGCATGCCCATGTTTTGTAGCAGGTTGAGAGAAAGTGTAAGCCGCTTCATGCAATATGCCTGTTTTTTTTAGAGGAATGAGTGTGTTACAAGGGGGACTCATGGCAGGCACTAAGGCCAGTGCAACAGGCGAGTGCAAAGGTACGGTGAATTGTATTAGACGGCTCAGAGGGTAACAATGAACTCGCAGCCCTCGTTGGGTGCGCTGTGCAACTCTATGTGGCCCCCCATGGTCTCTACCATGGTTTTGGTAATGTATAGTCCTATGCCCTTGCTGTCGAAGCCCTGATGAAATACCTGATTGAGCTTAAAGACACGGGCACCGTATTTTACCATGTCTATGCCCAGACCATTGTCTTTAACGGTAAGCTGTACACGGTTGTTGACATTTGCAGTGGTTATCTCTATTTCGGGCGTGATGTCTGGGCGTGCATACTTCAGTGCATTACTGATAAGGTTGTACAGAATACTCTCGAGATACATGCGGGGGTATGCTACAGTTTTTGCCCCGAAGCTGCGGCGTATAGTGGCGTTTTTTTCAAGGATTACGCCCTGTAGCTGGTTGCACAGGTCGTTTACTATTGCCGGTATGTCGCAATTGTCGCTGGGTATTTCTTTGTTCAGTTTTATCTCGGTTATTTGCATGAGGGTAGAGAGACTTTCCATCAACGACATGCTGCTGTCGTGTATGAGTAGCGTTGCTTCCTCCTCGGTAAATGCCCCGTCTTGCCCTACATCTTCTTTATGTTTCTTCTCTTGCAGGTCTAACAATGCTTCGGACAACATTTTGATGTTGCCCGCAGGGCCACGCAGGTTGTGCGCTATGATGTGGCTGAGATCTTCGAGCTGATTGACCTTGTTGATAAGGCTTTGACGGATTTCTTCCAGTTCGGTATTTTTCTGTATCAGCTCCAGCTCCATTTCTTTTTTGCGGGTGATGTCTATTGCCTGTAGTATAAAGAACTTAGGCAGACCATCGTTGCTCCATACCAGCGACATGGTAAGGGACACGAGTACAGTTTTACCTTTTTGCGAGATAAATCGTTTTTCGGTATTGTAGGTCGATATTTCGCGCTGCAACATTTGTTCCATGTATGGTGCATCGATTCTGATATCGTCGGGGTGGGTTACGTCTTGCAGTGAGCGTTGTTGCAGGTCGTATTTCGAATATTCAAGAATATCGCATAGTGCATTGTTGGCATCAATATACATGCCTTCGTGGCTCAGTAGTGCCATGCCGATACCGGAGTCGCGGAAGGCGCTGGCAAAAGTATCGCGGCTGGTTTTCAGCTCTTGCTGGGCCAGTACACGGTCGGTAATGTTGAGGCCGTAGCCAATGCTCATGAGGTGGTTGCCTTGCGCATCGAACACGGGATAATGATTGCGCAGGTGGAATTCGGGCTCGCCTGCCCGGTTGATGAGCATTTCTTCCCATTCTATATTTTTGCGGGTGGCTCTTGCTTCTTCGAATATTTGAGTACGTCTGCGTGAGAATTCAAGTGGTTTGTTGCGCAGCAGGCGGTAGTCTTCGTCGGTTTTGCCAATCATCCAACCGCGCAATTCGCTGTTTTTTACGGCAGACGGGTTGATGAATGTATAGCGTTGTTCGGGGTCGAATACAACTATGTCTGCGTTGATATGATTGAGTATTTGCTCGTAAAAGTTACGGAGGTCGGCAAGTTGTTTTTCATTATTTTTCTGGATGGTAATGTCCCGGAATTTCCAGATACTGCCTTTGCTGCCAGAACCCATTACGAGGGGTATATGGTCGCGGCCAACTATTTTTCCGTTAGTCATTTCCCATTCTTCGCCCAGTACCATTTCCATGTTCTCTAACACTTGTATGGTGCGTCTGTAGAATTTTTCGGGGTCTTTGTAGGCGGGTTTGCGCAATGCTATGCTTTCGTAAATATCCATACCCAGCAATGCCGATGGTGGATCGGGCAGGTTGTAGAGGTCGCAGAACATCTGATTGGCATAGATGATTTTTCTGCTTTCATTGGCCACCAATATACCATCGCGCAGGTTGTTGATGAGTTTGGTGAGCATTTGCGCTGCCGAGTAATACTTTTCTTCGGCTTCTTTGTGTGCGGTAATATCGGTATGGGTGCCCAGAAAACGAATGGGAGCACCCTCTGGTGTGCTGGCCACAATCATCCCCTTGCTCAGTACCCATTTATAGCTACCGTCTGCACAGCGGATGCGAAACTCGGAGGTGTAGAATGCACTGTTGCCGGAAAAATATTCGTCTTTTTGTTTCAGGATCCGTTCTGTATCATCAGGATGTATTAGTTGCATCCATTGGGCAATAGTGGCGATTTTTCCGGCCTCATAGCCAAATGTATTGTTCCATCGGTCTGATAATGAGATTGTATTAGAGGGTATATTTACGTCCCACAATCCATCGCCGGCAGCATCTATGGCCAGTTTCCAATAATCTTCAGACACTTTTCCCACCCGCTTGGCCGAGAGGAAGTCGAAAATGATGAATATACTGGTGTTGGATATGGCGGGCAATTGTAAGAAACGCACCTTGTAGCGCGATATGGTATCGCCCGATATTACATTGTGCTCTACATTTTCGGGTTTGCCACATTCGGCACACTGTTGTATGTTGTGTATGTGGTGGGCAATGAATGTTGCATCATTTACTGCACTGTACCTTCCGCCTGTAATGGAGGGATCCTCCCATGTATGTATCATGGCACCGTCGCACATCACTTCCAGCACACGACTGCCCATGAGCAGTAGTGTGCCTATTACCGCTTCGCGGGTATTTACGACAGTGCCGGGTATCATATAGATGCGAAAATATGAATAATGTGTTGAATGATACGTTCGGCAGTTTTACCATCCCAAAGTTCGGGAATAGCTCCCTTCTTCCAGTTGCCTGAAAGTAGTTTTTCAAAGGCCGGCGCAATGGCTGATGGGTCTGTGCCCAGCAGCTCGTTGGTGCCTGTGGTGCATGTTTCGGGGCGTTCGGTATTGTTGCGTAGGGTCATGCAGGGTACGCTCATTACGGTAGTTTCTTCGGTAATGCCGCCCGAGTCTGTTATTACTGCACGGGCATGCTTCACCAGATAGTTGAATTCGAGATAACTCATTGGTTCGGCCTGCAGCAAATTGGGGGCATCTATGCCGGCTGCCTGTAGCATGCGTGCAGTGCGCGGATGTACAGGAAATACAATTAGCATGC
>JAGKWS010000017.1 GCA_021151685.1 Chitinophagaceae bacterium | reverse complement strand
ATCCAGTGTTGACATGAAATTGTTTATTCAAAAATATATAATATTTGTAGGTGTTTGAAGACCATTGCTTGATGTTGATATTGCCATTGACTCAACAAAATGGCATCTTTGAAGTTGCTTGTTTGCCATATTGAGTGTCTACTTTTATGCATTATTAGCAATATAAATGATGCTAATAAAACTGCGTCAGATACGGGTAGCGTTCTTCGTACAGTTTTTTTACACGGCTTAGAATAGTGTTGCGCAGGCCATCTATGTTGCGGCGGGCAGTGGCCGATACGAATATGGCCGAGTTGTGAGTTTCTTGCTGCCAGCGGGCTTCGAGGTCGGTGAGCATTTCTTGTTTCACACTGTCTTCCAGCCACTTATCGAAGGTGTTTTCTTCGTAAAGGTCCATTTTGTTGAAGATGGTGAGTATCGGTTTGTCGAATGCGCCTATCTCTTGCAGCGTTTTGTTCACCACGCCCATCTGGTCTTCGTAGCCGGGGTGCGATATGTCTACCACGTGCAGCAGGCAATCGGCCTCGCGCACTTCGTCCAGCGTACTTTTGAAGCTTTCTACAAGGTGGTGGGGTAGCTTGCGGATGAAGCCAACGGTATCGCTGAGGAGGAATGGTGTTTGCTCGTACACTACCTTGCGGGTAGTGGTATCGAGAGTAGCAAACAGTTTGTTTTCGGCAAACACCTCAGACTTGGCCAGTATGTTCATGAGTGTGCTTTTGCCCACGTTGGTATAGCCCACAAAGGCAACCCGTATGTAGGTGCCGCGCTCCTTGCGCTGGGTAGTAGCCTGTTTGTCTATCTCGCCAAGGCGTTTGCGTAGCAGGGCTATTTTGTCTTTTACAATACGGCGGTCGGTTTCTATTTCGGTTTCGCCGGGGCCGCGGCTGCCTATACCACCCCCTTGCCGCTCCAGGTGTTTCCACATACCCTTCAGGCGGGGTAGTATATATTGGTATTGGGCCAGCTCTACCTGTACCCTTGCTTGTGCTGTGCGGGCACGGGCGGCAAAGATGTCCAGTATCAGGTCGCTACGGTCTATGGTACGTATGCCGGTAGCTTCGGTTATGTTGCCTATCTGCGAGCCGGTGAGTTCATCGTCGAAAATGAGGAGGGTAGCCCCTTTGGCCTGTGCATATTCGCGTATTTCTTCCAGCTTGCCCTTGCCTACAAAGGTTTTGCTATCGGGGCGTGGTAGTTTTTGCACAAAGGTTTTCACGGTAACACATCCGGCGGTATCGGCCAGAAATGCCAGTTCAGTCAGGTATTCTTTCACCTGCACTTCGGTTTGTTCTTTGTATATCAACCCCACAAGCACAGCTTGCTCCTGGTGTTTTATGCTATTGGTTTTATCGAGCACGGTAGTATATGAAAGTATCAAAATTAGGTAAACAACGGCAAAGCCCGTTATGCTGCCGGCTGCCTGAAAATAAAAGAGTTCCAGTTGGTGACAACCGGAACTCTTTTATGTGTAGCGGCCAGTGGCCGATGGTAATAAGATTATGCGCCTATGAGCTTCTGTATTTTTTTATCGAAAACACCTTTTGGAGCCAGACCCATCTGACGATCAACAACCTGACCGTTCTTGATAAAAAGAACGCATGGTATGCTGGTAATACGGTAGTTGGTACTGATGACAGGATTTTCATCCACATTCACTTTACCTACGTTCACTTTGCCATCATATTCTTTCGACAACTCATCAATTGTTGGGCCCAGTGCCAGGCAAGGACCACACCACGGAGCCCAAAAATCTATTACTGAGAGTTTGTCTGCTTTTAATACTTCTGCTTCAAAATTTGAATCAGTGAAAACTGCTGCCATTGTTATTGTTTTATGATATTGAAAGACAAAGGTACACCATTACGGGTGGTAGCCGAATAGAACAATTGAATACCACGATAATGTTTCCACATACGGCTAACAATTTTTAATAAACCGTTAACCTATTTTGAGGCACGTTGTCGAATTTGGCACGATTATTTCAGTACACCATGTAGATACAAGATTGCATTCATTCACCCTTGAAATCCTTTTACCTATGGTTGGTGTATTATTCTTGTTTGCCGCATCAATGTCCCTTATCATCAACGCTGTAGAAAGGGAAACTATAGCAGAGGAGACCCCCGATAACATGAATGCCGCCCCTACAGGCGAGGAGCGGCATTGAAAGTGCCAAAAAGTTACTGATGAGAACGCCTACTTGCGGGTCTCTATCTTCATTTCATTGAGCAACCAGCCGGCTCCGCCGAATTTCTCTATGACAAACAGCGTATAGCGAATGTCAACCGAAATGTTGCGGCAACGGTTGGGGTCGAAGTAGTAGTCGCTCATGGTGCCTTCGTAAGCACGGTCGAAGTTGGTGCCAATGAGCTCGCCCTTGCTGTTGAGTACCGGACTGCCCGAGTTGCCACCTGATGTATGATTGTCGGCAACAAAGGCTACGGGTACTGTGCCGTTTTCGCTCCAGCGGCCATAGTCTTTGGCTTTGTGCAGCTCCAGCAGTTTGGCAGGTACTTTGAATATGTCGGACTCGGGGTTGTGGTGTTTTACTACATCATCAAGCGTTGTTTGGAAGGAGTAAGGGGCATCGCTATCGGGGTCAAGGCCTTTTACTTTTCCGTAGGCTACCCTGAGTGTGAGGTTTGCATCGGGGTAGAAGTCCTTTTTGGTGTCATACACCATTTGGGCTTTCATGTACAGGCGTTCCAGATATTTCATTTCTGTAGTGGCACCTGTCACTATTTTTTGAATTTTGCCTTTTCTGTGTCGGTTTATGGCATCGTATAGTTGCCATGCGGGGTCGGCCAGCAGGGTTGTGGTATCTCCTCCAGAGGCTGCCCAGCTTTTCAGTTTATCGAACGAGACAAGTATTGACTGGTCATAGATTTCCTCGGCCCATGCCGATGCATTTGTATTGTGCGCTTGGTACACTTGCATGATTGCACTCGGGATACTTCCTCCGCATTGGCGCAGCCACAACGGTATTAGTGCTACAAACACTCGTTTGTCGGTGCCCGCATCATAGTTTTTGTAAAAAGACTCTTGTGCATTTATCAATTTGCCAAGGGTATCTTTTTTTACCTCAATAGAAACATTGGCGCGCAGTACGGTGGCCAGTTTTTCTACTATTGCCGCCTGTTGTATCAGTTCTACCCCAAGTACGGCTTCCTTTATGTATTGTTCTTGTGCCAATATTTTTTCTACCGATGTGGTATTCATTTTCATTTGTGGCAATAGCGTGCGGGCATAGGGGAGTGTAGTGTTTTTATCGGCCCATTTCGTGAACTGTTCTTCGTACTGGCTTTTCTTGTCGGTTACATCGTTCATTTGCAGGCCTTTCACTTCGCCCTGCCATTTTTTCCAGCCGTTGGCTACAGTAGCACGTTTGGCGGTATATTTCAGAAATATGTTGCGGTCGGCATCCATAGCCTGGCTCCACATTTTGAGGCGTATGGTACGCGCCTCTATGGCTATAGGGTCGTTGATGTCTACTACTTGCCGCAGGGCATATGAAGATATGTATTCGTTGGTGGTGCCGGGGAAGCCGTATACCATGGTGAAATCGCCTTCTTTGATGCCACCGGCATTGAGGGTAAAGAACTGGGGAGCCTCGTATGGTTTGTTGCTCTCGGCGTAGTCGGCAGGTTTATTGTTGGGCCCGGCATAGATGCGAAACAGCGAGAAATCGCCGGTATGCCTTGGCCACATCCAGTTTTCTTCGTCGCCGCCAAATGCCCCAATGGCATTGGGCGGAAAGCCTACAAAACGTATATCGCGGAAAGTTTCGGAAATGGCAGCCCAATATTGGTTGCCCTTGAAGTAGGGCTTTATGAGTACTTCGTAGCCGGTAGCAGCTGCCATTTCTTTTTCGGTAGCGGCAATACGTTTGTTTACAATACTATCTCTTACAGCGTCGCGCAGGGTGTCGTCTACGCCGCTCAGTATTTTGTCGGTAACGTTTTCTATGCGGCGAATGAAGGTGACAGTAAGGCCTTTGCAGGGCAGTTCTTCGGTATGATTTTTGGCCCAGTAGCCATTGGCAAAATAGTCGTGCTCGGTACTGCTGAGGGCCTGCGCACTGCCATAGCCGCAGTGATGGTTGGTGAGAATAAGGCCCTTGGGCGATATAACCTCGCCGGTGCAACCCTTGCCAAACAGTACAACGGCATTGTTGAGACCTGTGCCTTTTTCGTTATATATTTTGTCTATTGCAATCTGCAAGCCGGCTGCTTTCATATCGCGCTCTTGCTTGCTGAGTGTTGGGGGTAACCACATACCTTCTTTGGCATAGAGACCCGCCTGCCACGGCAGCCATGCGGCTACGATACACACCACTTCTTTGAAACCCCAAATAGAATACTTTTTCGTCATGCTTGTTTTTGATTTGCGGAAATAAATATACACCTTTGCGCCAAAGATTTCCGCCAAAAACTATATATTAGCGGGATATTAGGCACGTTGCAAAAATAAGTTCTGGCATATTGCAGAGTAAATTTTCTTTCCGGCAGGTCACTACCATTTAATAATGGGGTGATTTGTAGTGTAAAAAAAAGTAGCAGGAGGTGCCACTTTTTTTGTTTTGCAGGAAACAGAAAGACTCACAGAATGTATTTTGGTTGCGTCACTTATAGCGTATATATCGAGGTTATGAAGAAATGCTTGCTTTTTTTAGCGGTGCTGTTGGTTGCGCACACCACAGCTTTGCTGGCTCAGACAACGGTGGATGTGCAGGATACCCTGTTTACCGCACCAGATACGGTGTGTACCAACCAGCCCGTGAAGCTGTCCAGTAAGGTATTCAACGCCAGATCGTACTACTGGGGCTTTTGCTCTGGTTACCTGTTCAATGCGCCTACAGGTACCAACTTGGGCGACAATTTCAACTTCAGCATACCAGCAGGTATGGAAATAGCGGAGGATGATGGTAATTATTATGGCTTTGTAGTGAACGCAAAGACTACAGAGTTGCTGCGCCTGAACTTTGGTAAAAGTTTGAGCAATGTGCCATCTGTAACCAATTTTGGCAACGTGGATAGTGGTATACCAGAGAACCCCACCTGTTTGTACATACTGCGCGATACATTTTCTAAAAAATGGCATATATACGTGGCGGGTGGTTTTGATGCAACAACATCGGAACTGGCCCGTGTAGACTTTGGTGCCCACCTGAGTAACCCCAAACCTAATGTGGCCAACTTTGGTAATACTGGTAATTTGCTGAACCATCCGAAAGGCATATTTGTATCTCAGGAAGCATCTACAGGCCGCTGGATTGGTTACCTTGTAAACTATGGCTCGAGCAATTTGGTAAAGCTTGATTTCTCTTTCAATCCATCTATTACACCACAGGCTACCAATTACAACAATCCAGATGGTGCGCTGAACTTTCCATCGGATATGGCCGCTACCTATGACAATGGTGCGTGGCATCTGTTTGTTTCGAACTATGGCAACAGCACACTGGCACGCATAGACCTTGGTGCTACCCTGAATACCACTACACCAGTTGGTACCAATCTGGGTGATTTCCTGTTTCGTATTCTGAAGCCTTCGGCACTGTCGCTGGTGAGCGATTGTAACTACCATCATCTGTACCTTACCGATAGTACTACCAGCCAGCTTGTAGAGGTGCGTATGCCCCGTGCTACGGGAGCCTACTCGGGTATTACTTACAGTGTAGTAGGTGGCATGAATTTTCCCGCAGCCATTTCGGGTTTTCTGCGCGACCACGATACGGTGTCTGCGTTCATTACCAATGCCCGCGACAGTACACTTACGCGTATATCATTCAATAATTGCAGCAACACATCTATACCATCGTTTACCGATGTAGACCCACCGGCATATGTGTACACGGCTCCGGGGGTATACAATGTGTATTTTGTGGTAGATGAAGGTTTGCCTACACAACGTACCGACTGTAAAGACATAACAGTTTTGCCTCCGCCAACATTGTATCGCAACAACGATACTACATTGTGCCAGGGCGATACACTCAGGTTGTATGCAGTATCTACACTGGCCGACTCTATACGCTGGTGGGCGGGGCACAATATGGATACTACAAACATTTTTGTAGACTCGGTGCGTATATGGCCCAACTATAGTACTGAATATCGCTATCGATTATTTTACCCCTTTGGATGTATAGTAGATACGGCCATTAGGGTGCGTGTGGTGAAGGTAGATGCCGATGCTGGCCCAGACCGCTGGATAAATGATGGTGCTATAACAACAATTGGCGGCCCATACACATCGGAAGGGGCATATACCTATCATTGGGGGCCGTACCAGTTTATGAGTGATAGTACTATTGCGAACCCATATGTGTACCCTCCGGGAGACATGACCTATGTACTGACAGTTACAGAGCAGGGGAATGGCTACCAGTGCGCGGCGAAGGATACTATGACGGTGCGGGTGAGCTGTGGCGACTTTAATGTGCCCAATGCGTTTTGCCCTACCAGTATCAACCCTGGTAGTAACCGCTTTGGTTTGCTGAATAACTCACTGAGTAAGCTCAACTACTTCCGTATATATAACCGCTTTGGGCAGGTAGTATTTGAGACCACAGACCCTACAAAAAAATGGGATGGTATCTTTAACGGTACCCTTGCTACAGAAGGGGTATATGTGTGGGAGGCAGATGGCTTCTGTGCCAGTGGAAAACGAATAAACAAGAAAGGGAATGTAACCCTGTTACGATAATAAAAAAGGACGCTGAAGCGTCCTTTTTTATTGGGTGCATAGTGCAGCCGTTTTTACTTTGCCGTGTGGCTATATATACTGCTTTCTGTGTGGTATAATCTGCAGACTTGATAGATAGAAGTTTAAGTGCAAGGAAGTACAAAGAAATACAATCAGGCTCTATCTTTGTAGCTGTTCAACTACTTCGTTATGAGCGGTTTCATGTTTCAGTTGGAGTTGCCGGAAATGACTGCGGATATAGCGTCTCTCATACCCCGCCACCGGGCCTATGTGAACCGTATGTTCTCGTCGGGGCGTATAGTGTCTTACATTGTATCGGAAGCTCGTAATATGATATGGTGCGTGATACAAGCCAATGATGAGCAGGAGGCTATGAACATTGTTTTGGCGTTTCCGCTGTACCCTATGTTTACCGATGTAGTGTGCCACCCGTTACTGTTTCACAATACTATGGCCAGTGTGCCCGGCATATCGCTGAACTGAGCGCAATAGATAACTACCTGAGTACCAGTAGTGTTCTGTAGTAGCCATATACTGCTGGTAGTTTGCCGTGTGCGGCAGATTGAATTATCCTATTCTTTCATAGTGAATGCCAATGACCACCATCACCCATTGTTGATGGCCAATGGGCGATATTTGCACAAAATTTTTAGAAAAAATTATGGCAAACAGTTTCGTAACGGTAGGAATGAAATTTCCTGAATTTGAGAAGAAAGCAGTTGTGGGTCTTGAAAAAGGCAGCGAATTTAAAGACATTAGCAACAAGGACATGGACGGACGCTGGACGGTAATGTTTTGGTGGCCTAAAGATTTTACGTTTGTGTGTCCTACGGAAATAGCAGAGTTCAATAAGAACTACACCAACTTTACCGATCGCGATACTGTGTTGCTGGGCGCATCAACAGACAGTGAATATGTACACCATGCATGGAGACTGAATCATAAGGATCTGCGCGATTTGCGTTTCCCGATGATTGCAGATACATCTAAGTCGCTGGCAGAAGAGTTGGGTATATTGTCGGAAGGTGAGCGCGTAGCTTATCGTGCTACTTACATTATAGACCCGGAAGGTATTGTGCGTTGGGTGAGCGTTAACGACCTGAGCGTGGGCCGTAATGTAACGGAAGTATTGCGTGTGCTGGATGCCTTGCAAACAGATGAGCTGTGCCCATGTAACTGGACAAAGGGTGAAGCTACGCTGGAGCCAGCAGTAGGCTAATAATTGAAACTTACAGAGCCTTCTGCAGTGCAACCACTGTAGAAGGCTTTTTTGCGAACCAAAGTGAAAAATTAATGATTATATGAGTGTAGCAACTAATGAGACTATTCAATCTTTCTTTCAAGATTTGGGTATTGATGCAGGCCATGTAAGCCAGTCGCTAAGTGCTATGGCTGTGGTGAACAGCCGATACCTGCGCGACCTGAAGCTGAATGTAAACGGCGTGCTGAACAGTAGCAATATGACGCGGAAGGAAGCCAGCTTGCTGGCACTGTCTGTGGTGGTGAATGAGAAGAATGATGTGCTTATTTCGGCGTTTACGGCAATGGCTACCCGCGAAGGTGCTACTGCTGATGAGATTGCTGAAACACATGCTTGTGCATCTGTAATGGGGGTAAACAACATCTTTTACCGATACAGGCATTACATGCACGATAACGAGTACTACAATAAAACTCCGGCCGGCCTGCGCATGAGCGTGATGATGAACCCGGCCATGGGTAAGCCACTATTCGAGCTGATGAGCCTTGTGGTATCGGCTGTAAATGGTTGCGAGCGTTGTGTGGTATCGCACGAGCATTCGGTAAAGGAGCAAGGTGCTACTGAGCCCCGAATTTATGATGCCATCAGGTTGGCAGGCGTAATAAAGGGTCTGAGCACGGTTATATAATACTATCGCGCCCCCGGCAATGTAATGGTGAAAGTGCTTCCTTTACCGGGTGCACTTTCTACTTTTATACGGCCATCGTGTGCGTCTACAATGGCTTTTACGTAGCTAAGACCCAAGCCGAACCCTTTCACATTGTGTATGTTGCCGGTATGGGCACGGTAGAACTTCTCGAAGATACGGGCCTGTGTTTCTCTGTCCATACCAATGCCATTATCCTTTATGCGGATGGTGAGCATTCCGTTACCATGCTTCAGTGTTTCTACCACAATCTCGGGCGACTGGCTGGAGTATTTCATGGCATTGTCCAGCAGGTTGAAGATGATGTTGGAGAAGTGTACCTCATCGGCTTCTATGAGCGGGTCGCCGGCACCAAGGCGCAGGTCTATTTTGCCATTCTTTTCCTGCATTTGCAGGGCCATGTTATCGGCTACTTTTCTGATGATTTGATGGGTATCGAGTTGTTGCAGTGTCAATTTGATTTCTTCTTTTTCGAGACGTGCAGCTTGCAGTATTTTCTCTACCTGCTTGTTCATGCGTTTGTTCTCTTCCTTTATCATGCTGCTGTATATTTTTATCTTGTCGGTATCGTGTATCACCTTTTCGTTGGTGAGGGCATCGATAGCCAGCGATATAGTAGCGAGCGGTGTTTTGAGCTCGTGCGTCATGTTGTTGATAAAGTCGGACTTGATTTCGGACAATTTCTTTTGATTGAACAGAGTGCGAACGGTAATGGCAAATGCCAGTACTATGATGGTTGTAAAGACTATGGAGGCAACAATCATCCAACCCATCTCGCGGATGATAAGATTTTTATCTTCCCGAATGGTGAGAAATAGCGTTTCGCGGGCACGGTACGAGTCTTCGGGTGCCAGTTCCATGCGGGTGGCGGTAGCCATATCGGCCGGGTTAAAATTGTCGGACTGAAGGATAACGCTTTTGAACATGTTGACGATACAAAACTCGAACGGCTGTTTGATGTTGTTGTTCTTCAACTCTTTGCGGATGATTTCCTTTATTTCTTCTTTTTCGAAGGTTCCATCTACCGAGAAATGAGTAGACAGGTAGAAGCGGCGCGAACCTTCATCTGGAATGTAGGTATAGTGCTTACTGAGGTATTTGCTGAAAATAACCTCGCGCGATTGTTTCATCACCTCATCTACCGAGCGTTGAAACTCTTCGTGTTTCAGTTTGATGGCATTGTTGATCCACGACATTTGGATGAACAGAATGCCCACTACCGATAGGGTAATGAGTACTACTATGAGCGGATAGACCTTGCGTGCATTCATATGTTGTGATACTATAACAAAAATAATCAGGCATTTGTTAAGTTTATAGCAAAATGATATGCTTGTTGAAAACAAAAGCAAATACAAACGGTTAACAAGCATTAACAAGGTAAACTATATATAAGGTGTTAAAATCGGCTTATTTTTGCCGGCCCAACTGGGTTTTATTTATGCGTTATTTCTCACAACTGTGTCTTTCCGGTTTTATAGTACTTGCATCTGCAACAACCAGCAGTGCTGCCGGCGATACAGTTGCCATATCTGCTACTGGTATAAAGGATATATGGCTACACGATAATAAACCAGCAGAGCTGGCCCGGCTGGGCATGGTATGGGGTTTTTTGAAGTATCATCACCCAGTGGCAACCAGTGGCCGCACCGATATGGATGCTGAACTGATGAAAGTGATGCCTAGGGTTTTGGTTGCGGCCAATACAGACTCGGCGATGGTGGTGATAGAACGGTGGGTAGACGAAATGGGTAAACCAGAGCCTTGCAAGAAGTGTGCTGAATTTGTGAACGGACCAGAAACAGTGACCGGCCCCGACTATGGCATGCTGTTTATTAATGAGATGCCGCAAACCCTACGCGATAAGCTGGACTACATACGTGTGAACCGTACGGCGGGTGCCCGGCAGCATTATGTGCAAATGGCTATGCCTGACGGGAACCCGATATTTACCAACGAGCGCAGCTATAATAACAACCCACTGCCCGATGCCGGCACCCGCTTGCTGGGGTTGTTCCGGTATTGGAATATGGTGCAGTATTATAGCCCGGCAAGGCATTTGGCATCGCGCAACAGGGGGCGTATGCTGGCCGATATGGTAGTAGAGTTTGCCAATGCTACCGATACACTGAGTTACCAATTGGCATGTTTGAAGCTGGTGACCCGAATAAACGACGGCTACAACGTGAACCCCGAAACGGCCGACAGATTGGAAGCCTACCGGGGTAGATACATACTGCCCATTGCAGCGCGTTTTGTAGATGAGCAACTGATAGTAACTGCATGCGATGACGGTGTAACGACCGTACAACCAGGTGATATAATAGAGAGCATAGATGGTATGATGGCACTGGATATAGTGCGCCGCTACATAGACCAAATGCCGGCAGCCAACTTTCAGCGCAAGCTGGACCTACTGGCCGGGCCGGAAGGGTTTGTGCTGCGTAGCAACAAACAAGATGCCCTACTAATGGTGACCACAGGAGGTGCGACACCCCGACAGGTGAAGCTGAAACGTGTACCAGTGAAATCTGCGTCACCAGTGCAGCAGGTGCCAGCCCACAGCATACTTGCCGGTAACATAGGCTATATAAAGGCAAGACTGGTACGGTATGCGGGTAACAATGCGCTGCGAGATAGCATGAGCCGTACACGGGCACTGGTGCTGGACTTGCGAGGCTACAGTGCGACAGCACTACCCGAAGCACTGCAATGGTTGCTACCGGCCGAAACATCTTTTGCCAAAATAGCACGTATGGAGCCCAATGTGCCCGGTGCGTTTGTATATACAGCGCCTACCCTGACTGGTACTAAGACAGGCCGGTATACAGGGCGCATTGCGATACTGACGGATGCCGGCACACAGGGGGCAGCCGAATATCTGGCGGTAGCTATGCAGACGGTACCGGCTACAACGGTAATGGGCGCAACCACAGCGGGTGTGGCTGGTATACCATCTACAATGGAGCTGCCAGGTGCGGTGAGTACCGCCCTTACCGGCACAATGGTATATTACCCCGATGGTAGCCCTGTGCAGGGGGCTGGTGTGCGCATTAACACTACGGTGAAGCCTACTGTAGCCGGCCTGAAGGCGGGACGAGATGAGGTGCTGGATGCTGCACTTACTTTACTGAATAGCAAGAGTGCAACCGGCACTACACGTACCCGATAGTGGTATGGTATGGTTTGGGCCAACAATAGGGCCATTCCATATGTTGCTTGTGCTTATGGATATTTTTTTGCTGCCAGTTTTGTTACTTTTTTGGCAACATAGGTGGTTTTAGCAACAAAATATACCTTGATGTGAGCTACAACTACTTGCATGAAAATGCAAGCAAAAATTCCTTAAAACATGCTCTTGAAATTGTGAAGAAAGGAGAGAAAAAAGCGACCAAAATCTGGAGCGTATAACATGTGAATAAGAGGTGTAAGAAAGTGTTATGACGGGCCAAACAACATAAATATGGTGGCTATTGGGCAGTGGTCATACTTTTTTTGTTAATAATTTTGTGGGGTAAAAAAATATCGCTACACAACCATTTTTTGTTTGGTGCGTGGCAGCCGAAAGCCGCGCTGGTAAAGGGTTGTAGCAGAATAGAGGTTGTAACCACGTTAAGGTACAGAATAAGTGTTATCGGACACTCATATTAGCCCAAAATGCACTGAAAACCCCAAACCCCAAACTGTAAGTTTTGGTAAACAAACAAGTCTGTTTTGATTTTTTTTTTCAACAAAATGTTAGCAATTTCGTCCTCTGCTTTAGTCACTACGAATACTGCAAAGAGATGGGAAAAAGAGTTGAGGCTTCATTAAAAAAACAATAACTTTAAGTAAATAACCGGCATTGAAATGCATAGCGGTGGTTAAAATCGCTTGTGGCTTCGTCGGCTCTATAATATACCCGGGGTAACAAAATTAAAGAACGACAGTAGCGATCCGTAACAACAAATGGATAACAACATCTATAACAATATCAACAACAATCTTCTAACCGAGGCCGAGCAGCTTTGGGAAAAATGTCTGGTTATTATCAAAGACAACCTTTCCTGGCGCACCTATCAAACCTGGTTTGAACCAATACGTGCCGTAGGCTTGTCTGGCAATGTGCTGACGCTACAGGTGCCCAGTCAGTTCTTTTACGAATGGCTGGAAGAGCACTATGTAGAATTGCTGGGCAAGACCATAAAGAGGGTAATGGGCAAAGAAGGGAGGCTGGAGTACCGGATAATGATGGAGAGCAACAGCCGCAAGCCTATCTCTGTAAACATGCCCGGTAGTGTGCAGGGCAAACCTGCCCGCGACAATAACTATGTGGATATGCCCCTGAAGTGGGACGACCCGCACAGTATAAAAACACCATATGCCATACCGGGCCTGAAGCGTATGCAGATAGACCCGCAGCTAAACAGTAACTACATTTTTGATAATTATGTAGAGGGTGATTGTAACCGTGTAGCCCGCTCGGCAGGTATACATGTAGCACAAAAGCCGGGGGCTACTTCCTTTAACCCGCTGGTAGTGTTTGGCGGTGTGGGCTGGGGTAAAACCCACTTGGTGCAGGCTATAGGCAATGAGGTACGCCGTTTGCATCCCAACAAATCGGTATTGTATGTAAGTGCCGAAAAGTTCATCAATCAGTTTATAGACCACAGCAAGAACAACGAGGTAAACGATTTCATACACTTTTACCAGTTGATAGATGTGCTGATAATGGATGATATTCATCTGTTTGTATCGGCGGTGAAGTCGCAGGATGTATTTTTTGCCATCTTTAACCACCTGCACCAGAATGGTAAGCAAATAATACTGACCAGCGATACTGCCCCGCGCGACCTGGAAGGGATGCAGGAACGCTTGCTGAGCCGGTTTCGCTGGGGGCTGAATGCCGACATACAAGCACCCGACTTTGAAACAAGGCAAGCCATACTGCGCGTGAAGATGAAGCAGGAAGGCCTGGAGATACCAGACGAGGTGGTGCGCTATGTGGCCTACAACATACAAAGCAATGTGCGCGAGCTGGAAGGGGCACTGATAGCCCTCTTTGCACAGGCTACCCTGAACAAGAAGGAGATAGACCTGGACATAGCCAAGCGTGTGATGAAGAACTTTGTGAAGACGGCAGCACGCGAAATGACGATAGAAAACATACAAAAAATGGTGTGCGACTTCTATCATGTGCCTTACGACAAGCTGCTGACCAAAACCCGCAAGCGCGAGGTGGTACTGGCCCGCCAGATAACTATGTACTTTGCCAAGAAGTTTACCAAACAGTCTTTGAAGACGATTGGTGACCACTTTGGAGGTTTTGACCATACTACGGTGATACACTCTTGCCAGACGGTAGAAAACCTGATGAGCACAGATGTAGAATACAAAGAGAACCTGATGGAGCTACAGCAAAAGGTGCAAATGGCCAGCATATAACAGCTATTACAGCAACTACCGCTTATACAATGCCTGGCAAAGGCCGGGCATTGCTACACAAGAAACTAACATCAGTTTCTAAAAAAAAGAATCTGAAATAAAAGTGCAAGATTTTGGCACGAATGTTTGCAAAGTTCAAGTGCTTCATTATCTTTGCAGTCCCTTAGCAATAAGGAGCCAGTGTTGGTGAGGTGGGAGAGAGGCCGAATCCACTAGTTTGCTAAACTGGCGTACGTGGTCAACACGTACCGCGGGTTCGAATCCCGCCCTCACCGCACAATAACATCGGCGTCTGACGAGGAGTGGGTAACACCACAAATCAGGACCGGGAAGTAGCGCAGGCCGGTAGCGCACCTGGTTTGGGACCAGGGGGTCGCAGGTTCGAATCCTGTCTTCCCGACTGAAGAAAGAGAACGGAGTCCATTTGGGCTCCGTTTTTGTATTTGTACCCCATAGTACTATGTATTGTTGTTGCTTGTTCCTGTCCAAAGATGGGGGCGCAAGCGGGAAAGGGATTTTCAGTATCTTTTTGCATTATATTGTGAGAAACTACCTATAGAATGAAAAAGTCTGTAGTATTTATCATCACCATTGCTGGCCTTTTGTCATTGGGTTTGTCAACTGATGTAAATGATGAAATTAAGAACAGAATGTTTTGTTGCGCATGTAGAAAAAGTGGGTCGACATCAAGAGATTACGTTGTAGTGAAAGTAAAGAACACAAAAACAGGAGCGTTAAAAGAGATTTGTGTAACGCTGAATTTGCTTGAAGGAGCAATGTGGCGAGAACGTAGTCTTTTTGGCAGAATAAATTGCGAAGGGAATTCAAAACGGTATTTTGAATTTTCAGAAGATAGCGCATTATCGAATATCGGTTTTAATGAATATTCTACAAGCAAATTGAGTACCTTTCAAAAACAACTGAATATTGACTCCATCGTAAAACAAATAAAGATGGGTAAACTCTACTCGGTAAATTTTGGCAAAAATGAACGGTACTTTGCACATGTCATGTTCAATAATGGTGTTGTAACAACTTCCGGTTGTTTTGGGACAAGTGTATTTTTTTTCAACGATTCGTGTGAAGAATAAGCACGATACTTTGTAGGTTCGAATGTTTTCCAGACATCCCGACTGAGCAAGAAATGCTCTGTCGCAATGTCGGGCATTTTTGTTTTGGATTACTTTCTCTATTTGCAAACGCTTTTCAGTCATATCAACGTTTTAACAACAATTTTTTAAGAAAAAGGTAACTTCGTAACTATGATAAGGACTATTGTTGTTCCAGATAATCAGGAAATTTCTATCCATTTGCCCAAACAGTTTGTGGGTAAGTAAGTGGAGATTATCGCTTTTTCTGTTGAAGAATTGAAGAAGGAAAATCGCATCGATAAAGTTCTTACTCATTTTGCGAGCGAGAAGACTATGGCAAAAGATTGGTTGTCTATTGATGAGGATATTGCATGATAGAGTTTATAAAAGGCAAAGTATTATTTTGCTGACGACACACCGAACAATATGTTTGCCGTATTGTCGTTGATATTATTTATACTTTTTGCGTTGCCATCATGTTGTACCCGCTCTCCCATTCACCTACCAATCTCAAGCGTACTTACCGCATAGGGCTTGTGGCCTATGGAATATTACTACTGCTGGCCGTAGTATTTTACAAAGAGCGCATAGTATTTCTGGACGCTGCTTTTGCGGTATTTCATATGGTAAAGGATGGCGATTTTGCCATTCAGATATATAGGGTGGGCGATGGTTTTGCGCGACTGCTGCCTCATTTGGCCTATAGATTTGGGCTATCTCTGCAGGCCATATGCCTTACTTATTCGGTGGGGTTTACTTTGGTGTTCGCCGTCTGTTATTGGGTATGTGGCACTTGGCTGAAGCGACCTATGTGGGCAGTCATCATTCTGCTAATGAATGTGCTGTTTGTAGCCCATTCGTTTTACTGGCCCACGGCACAGGTGCCACAAGGTATAGCCTTGTTGATGGTGGTGTGTGCCTTGTTCGACAACAGGCCATTTGCTACTGTATCTGTTGCACAGCGTATGGTGGCAGCCGTGTTGCTACTGATTGTAGCTTTCTTTCATCCGCTGTTGGTGGTATGCATTGCATGGATGATAGTGTGGTTTGCTTTACGTGGCCAGTCGCCCTTTTGCAAAAAGGCTGTTCTATATATGGTGGGTATACTTGTGGCAGGAGTACTGGTAAAGATGCTGTTCTTCAGGGTGCCATATGAGCGGCATTCGGTAAGTGGATTAAAGAACTTCATCCGACTGTTCCCACACTATTTCGACACGTATACCAACCACCAGTTTTTGTACAGATTGTTTACCATTTACTACTGGATGCCTGTGGTGTTGGTACTGGTTGCTGCAAGGTATGTGGTGCGCCGGCAATACTGGTTGCTGGTGTGGTATGCAGCAACAATAATGGGCTATCTATTTCTGGTAAATACTATGTACCCCAATGCCGATACTGCTGCGTTTTACTTGGAGGTGCTGTACCTGCCTGTGGGGGTGTTTATGGGCTTGCCATTTGTGTTTGATGTATTGCCCGGTATAACAGCTCGCTATGCCACAGTGTTGGTAGTACTGATTGTGGCTACAGGTTGCTGGCGCATATACGATGTGCATGGCCTGTACTCCCAACGCCTGCAGTGGCAGCGCAATTTTTTGCAACAGTATGGTGACAGGAAAATGATTGTGGACACACGTTCGGTTGATACATCGTTATTGCAAATGTCGTGGGGCACACCGTATGAGTTTTGGTTGCTGTCTACTATGGAGCAGGGACGGTCTGCTTCCATCATTATAGACAACAGGCCAGCAGACAGGCAGTGGACAAATGAAAAACGTACACACCTGGTGGTGAACTGGAATATTTTTCCGTACAGCGAGCTGAACCCTAAGTACTTCCGGTTTGCCGATACGGTGAAAGGGTATGAGATTGGGCCGGAATTGTAGCATGTGTTCTGCATGCCAGCAAGGATATTCTTCATGTTGCTGTTGGTAGTAATCTTCAATGCTCCTTGCTAAAAAATGCCACCCATTTTCGCCCAGTTTTTGTATATTCGCATTAACACTTTATTAGTATCCCCATGCAAACCAATAGTTCTTTAACTGACAGAGTATGAGCTTGGGTCCTACCGATATGAACGAACGCGCACGGCTAAATGCATTACATAATTACGAGATACTCGACACAGCAGCCGAGGTGGAGTTTGATAGGCTCACCGAGTTGGCCTCCGTTATATGCGAAGTGCCCATTTCTCTCATTTCCTTGATAGATACAGATCGTCAATGGTTCAAATCGCGGGTGGGGTTAGATGTATCTGAAACCCCGCGTGAGATAGCTTTTTGTAACTATGCCATACAACAAACAACCCTGTTCGAGGTGCCGGATGCAACAAGGGACGATCGTTTTGCCAACAATCCGTTGGTAACTGGTGCGCCCGATATTCGCTTTTATGCCGGCGAGCCACTTATTGACCCTGATGGCTTTGCCATGGGTACACTTTGCGTAATAGACAGGGTACCACGACTGCTGACGGACAAACAAAAACACTCAATGAAATTGTTGGCACAATTGACCATTGACCTTATTGTGGAAAGGCGCCAACGAGCAGAAATGGAGCATTTTGGAAATTTGTTTCAGCTTTCCGACGATATGATTTGTGTGGCAGGAACCGATGGTTTTTTTAAAAAGGTAAACCCTTCATTTACAAAAGTACTGGGTTGGGATGCGAAGCAATTGATGGCTATGTCCTATTTTTCGTTGGTTCATCCCGATGATATTGAAAAAACACAAACTGAAATTCAGCGACTGGCAGAGGGGTTGAACACGATCAATTTTGTACATCGGTTCCGTACCAGCACCAACGAGTACAAGACGCTGCAATGGGTTGCAGCCCCCGAAAAGGAAACCGGCAATCTCTTTGCTATAGCCAGAGATATAACGAAGGAAAAAGAGCACGAAGCGGCCCTAAAAGACAGCGAGGAAAGGTTGCGTATTTTTTTCGAGAATTCGCAGGGTTTTATGTGTACGCACGATCTGTCGGGTAGGTTCATGACCGTAAATGCAGCTGGGGCATCTTCTTTGGGGTACAACACCGACGAAATAGTTGGTGCCAGTCTTTTTGATATTGTACCGTATGCCAGACACACCGCGCTGGAAGCTTATCTTGAAAAAATAGCCGTCAAAGGACATGCGAAAGGCCAGATGGTGGTAAAACACAAAAAAGGCGGCATTCGTATCTGGATATATAACAACATACTGGAGGCGAATCACGTCGGCGAGCAGTATGTAATAGGCAATGCAATTGACGTTACCGAAAGGTACCAGTTGGAAGAGGATTTGAGGAAAACAAAGGAAACGCTGGAACGAACCAGCACTGTTGCCAGGATAGGTGGGTGGGAAATAGATATGGCTACCATGTCGGTATATTGGTCGCCCATAACAAGACAAATACATGAAGTGCCCGACGATTATGTGCCCGATGTATCGAAGGGAATAGAATTTTACAAGGAGGGAGAAAGCAGGGAGAAAATAGGTGCTGTTGTAGCACAAGCCATGGCCGATGGGACCCCATGGGATCTCGAGCTTCAGCTGGTTACGTTCGCTGGTCGTGAATTATGGGTAAGAGCCAAGGGCGAGGTTGAGTTTGAAAACGGTGTTTGCAAAAGAGTGTTTGGTACTTTTCAGGACATAGACGCAGCCAAAAAGGCCGAAGAAGAAATATTGCGCTCACGCAAATTGCTGGGCGACGTGCTGGATGCAGCGTCAGAGGTAAGTATCATCGCAACAGATGTAGAGGGTACCATTACTGTGTTCAATACCGGTGCCGAGAAGCTACTGGGTTATAGTGCAGGAGAGCTGGTGGGCTTGCATAGTCCGGCAGTGTTTCATTTGATGTCGGAAGTTGAAGCTCGGGGCAAAGAACTTACCACAGAATATGGACAACCAATAGAAGGTTTCAGGGTGTTTGTGCATGTGCCCGAATTGGAAGGGTCTGAGCAGCGCGAATGGACCTATATACGCAAAGACGGGGGCACACGCACCGTATCGCTGGTTGCGACCGCTATACGCGATATAGATAATGATATTATTGGTTATTTGGGAATTGCTAACGACGTTACCGAAACCCGCAAAATGCAGCAGCAGTTGATTACAGAACGTATGAGACTGGCTGCGTTTGTAGAACATGCTCCGGCTGCGGTAGCCATGCTCGATACTAACATGACCTATGTGGCGGTAAGCAAAAAGTGGATAGAAGACTATCAACTGCAACATGTACAAGTTATTGGTAGTTCGCACTACGACGTTTTCCCGAATGCAGATGACGAACGCAGAGCCAGACATCAACGCATACTAAGTGGGGCCATAGAACGTAAAGAAGAAGACACCTATATACCACCGGGTAGCAGTGAGCCACATTATGTTACATGGGAGATGCGCCCATGGTACCAGTTCGACAATACGGTGGGTGGAATGATGATATACACGCAAGACATCACCAATATAATAGTACAGCGCGAAGAATTGAAAGCGGCAAAAGAACTTGCCGAACAGGCAAGTATTGCCAAGTCGGAGTTTCTGGCCAATATGAGCCACGAAATACGAACGCCGCTCAATGGAGTGATTGGTTTTACCGACCTGATGCAGAAGACGACGCTCAATGAGACCCAAAACCAATACGTAAATATCATCAATCAATCGGCTACCGCATTGTTGGGCATCATCAATGATATTCTCGACTTTTCTAAGATAGAGGCAGGAAAACTGGAGTTGGATGTGGACAAGTTCGACCTGTACGAAATGTGTGGCCAGGCCACTGATATTGTTACTTACAACGTACAGAAGAAGAAACTGGAGATGTTGTTGAATATCTCTACAGAATTGCCAAGGTACATTTTTGCCGACTCGGTGCGGCTGAAGCAGATTCTGGTAAATCTGCTTAGTAATGCATCTAAGTTTACAGAGAGGGGCGAGATAGAATTGAAGATTGAGCCGATGAAAAAGGATGGCGATTTCACCACAATCAGGTTTGGTGTACGCGATACCGGCATTGGTATTAAGAAAGAAAAGCAGAAGAAAATTTTTGAAGCATTTTCTCAGGCAGATGGCTCTACTACCAAGAAATATGGTGGCACCGGTTTAGGGCTTACCATTTCCAACCGTTTGTTGGGCCTTATGGGCAGCAATCTGCAATTAGAAAGTACGCTGGGCATGGGTAGCTATTTCTATTTCGATGTCACCTTTCGTGCCGAGGATGGAGACCCGATAGTGTGGGAGGACATTGACAATGTAAAAACGGTACTGGTAGTGGATGACAATGCCAACAACCGAACCATTGTCAACCAGATGCTACTATTGAAGAATATAAAAACCACCGAAGCCCGTAATGGTCTTGAGGCTTTGCAGATATTGGATGAGGGTCAAAAATTTGACGTAATACTGATGGATTACCACATGCCGTATATGGACGGCATAGAGACCATTCGTAAAATACGGGCGAACTTTCCCGGAGATGGTGCCGGGCAGCCTATTGTGCTACTCTATAGCTCGGCCGATGATGATAAGATAATGACAGCCTGCGACGAATTGCAAATATTCCAGCGATTGGTGAAACCTGTTAAGATGCAGGAGATTTATCATGCATTGGCACGTATCAACAAGGTTGAGGTTGAAACTCCCGTAGCTATTCACGAAATAGCTGCACTACAGTCTCCCACGTTTACTGTATTGGTAGTGGAAGACAATGAAGTAAACATGTTGTTGACGCAAACCATTATAGCCCGCAATTTTCCGGGGGCAAACATTTTAGAAGCCATCAATGGCCGAGAGGCCGTAGCGGTTTGCAAGCAACAGTTGCCCGATCTGATATTGATGGACATTCAAATGCCCGAAATGAATGGCTATGAGGCTACGCAGCTCATCCGTGCAATGAAATCGGAGAAACATGTACCGATAGTTGCGCTTACCGCCGGCAACGTAAAAGGAGAGCGCGAGAAATGCCTGAATGCCGGTATGGACGACTTTGTGGTGAAGCCCATTGTAGAATCTGCGGTAATGGGTATTTTTAAGCGATGGGTAGATGTGAAAGGAGCTGACATTGATACTGCCGACCCTACGAAGCTGAGGGCTGAAATAGTACATTTCGATTTGGTGCAGACGTTGGAAACTGTAGGAGGCGACAAAGGGGTTATTGCGGATTTGTTTGCGTTGGTGAAAACGCAGGTGCCATTGATGGCTCACGCATTGTTCCCGCTTCTACAAACGGGCGACTACGGCGCTCTTGGCAAACTGGGGCATAAATTGGTGGGTACTGCACGCACATGTGGTTTCGTGCAGTTGGCCAAACTGGCTACAGAGTTGGAGTTGCTGCCACTGTCAGATGCGCCCATGAAAGCCCCTGCACTGGTGACCGAAATACAAGCCGAAATAGATGTTGTATTGCAGTTGGTAAACGACCCCAATTTACTAAACGGTTAAAATGATACAGGCAGTGTGTAACTGATTATTTCCTAATTGTCGGGAAACTTTTGGGTGTGCGCCTGAATGATTGGCGAAATTTCATTGCGGTACATGCACTTTATTTATTGCCAATGATATGGATTGAAGAGAGGGTTTTTCGTGCTTCATTTCTGTTATGATGGAGATGGCAAATTCCTTTATTAACGTTTTTTTGTGTAACAAATTTGCTGTTTTAACGTTTCAGGAAGACGAATTACAAAACCTTTGTTCATCATTCAACAATTCGGTCTCATGATTGGAAAAACACTCTTTACCGTTGCCCTTATGGCCAGCTTGGCAGCCAATGCACAAACAAAGACACACAAACACCCGCATACCGATAAACGTGCGCAAAGGCATGCACTGTATGGGCGCATTATGAAGCAGCAGGCTACAAGGATGCTGCCGGCTGCAAAAACCACCGCAACCGACCAGCGGGTTATTGCACAGTCATCATACTTCGATGCGCCCTTTACTACCGTAAATGACTCGGCCATATTCAAGTACTCGGGTAGTCGTGGTTCTTATTTTGCACCAGAGTACTTTACATACACACCCAATGCGGGCAGTGCGTCTTTCGATCATTTTTATGACCTCTTTGGGTTTGATACCTATTATGGTACCAAACTACGCCGCAACGAAGACCTGTTTGTCAAGAGTGATACTACCATATTTATGGGGCAGGACTGGAGTAGTGGTACGCCTACATTTGGGGTGCTGAGTGTAGAAAGCCATAGTTGGGATGTGGGCAATAACCTGACGGAGAGTATTTTTCTGAGAGATGCGGCCGACATCAGTCAGCGCGATTCTATAACCTATAATACCGATGGTGGCATAGCCACGGTTCACGAATTTGTATGGGGGGGTGGCAGTAGCCCGGTGGGTACATGGTTGCCACAGTATTGCTCGTACTTCAGGTACAATGCTGCCGGCAACATGGTAGTAGATAGTCAGGGTAACTACATGGGTAGTTGGGTGCCGGGCGACAAGTATACCTACAGCTATGATGGTGCGGGTAATATGGTTCGTGCCGAGGAACTGCAATGGGGTGGTGCTGATTATGACTTGCGTGCGGTATATGAAATGACCTATGATGCCAGCAACCGGCTGATACGTTACAGATTGTATAATGCCAATACGGATGAATTGGATCTGGACGATTCTTTGGGCTATACCAGTGGAGCCACTTACCCAACTTATACTCGTGTGAAGGAATATTGGGGTGGTGCGCTGGACTGGATGGAGGTGATGACCAAAAATGTTACCACCCATGGCAAGCCCGACACATTGCAGATGACCAGTTACGATACCGACTCTACCACCGTAATGGGACGTGGGTTGGCTGCTTTGGTATACAATTCCTACCACAATCCCGACAAGATGACTGTGTACTATGACGATGGCGCAGGAGCTCCTGTAACCGAAGCGGGTAGATTTTATTATTATTATGAAACCTATGGTACTGCCAGTGTAAAGGATATGCCACAAGCAGCAACTGCGGCTATTCAGTTGTTCCCGAATCCGGCAACGAGTGATGTGACGATAGCGGTGAATGGTGCTACAGGAACTTGTATTACCATTGCCGACATGAGTGGCCGTGTGGTAAAGACCGTGCCCGTGCGCGAGCTACAGCATAGTGTCACCATATCGGTTGCAGAATTGCCGGCAGGAATATACATGGTGGCCACCAGCCAAAACGGACAGATAATGGGCCGCACCAAACTGGTGAAGAACTAACAGAAAATACGGTAATAAGAAGAAAAGGGTGTGTGTAGGTGCTACATACACCCTTTCTTATTGGGGTGTGAGGGGAGGTGTGGATAGTACTTTATGGTATTTTCGTTCGCCAAATACTTTGAAGGCTATGCCTGCCGTCCATTCGTTATACCCACGGCCAAGGGTTGGGTTTATTTTGGCATAGTTGGCAAAGCAGTGGGCATAACGAACAAAGGTGCATATATACTGGTATTTGGCTACGGTAAAGTACTTATGCAGGCCTATGCCCATAGTCAGGGCATTTACCTGTGGTATCTGGTAGTGTGTTTTTAGAGTATCCTCGTTGGTTACATAAAATTTATTGGAGGTGAGTGCTACGAAAGGTTCTACGCAAAAGTTGGCAACTATGTGCTGCGTGTAGCCCACACTATATTCCACCTTGGGTGGGTTCAGTTTGGCATCGGTGGGTAGTGTCTGGCCGTCTACCTGCATGGGCATTTGTATTTTGGTGGTGGCAAGCACTGCTCTTGCACCCACATTTACCTTGCCATATGCCACATGCAGTGCAAATGAGCCACCGGCATGCCCGCCCAGCCACCGGCTGGTGGCAGAGCTATATTGGTAGCTGCTACGGCCTATCTCGGCCCGTATACCCCATTTAGATACGCAACTACACAGGAAAGCATCGTAGTGTATCGTTTTTATCGAACGCATGTTGCGGTAATTCACGTGTATGGTATCGGTACCACAAACGGGTATACTACTGTAATGCTGTGCGTGCGTGGTGCTGCCGGTTGCTAATACAAGCACGATGGTGGTAAGGGCATTTTGTAGCTGCATTGTGTATGTGTATGAATACATACTAAGATACAATATTCTTATTGCATTGCGGGCAAATGGTTTGTAGGTAGAAGCGTATACGCAAGAGAGCTCCCCGTTTTCAGGGAGCTCTCTCTGGCAGAGGTACCATGGGTGGTACATACTGCTGTACTGTATGAATGCTATAATCAGTTTGTTACACGTACATTGATGGCATTCAGACCTTTACGGCCTTCTTCAACGTCGTAGGTTACCTTGTCTTGTTCATACAGGTCGCCATTAACACCGGTGATGTGTACAAATACATCGGCACCGCCGTTGCTTGGTGTAATGAATCCGAAACCCTTAGAGGCGTTGAAAAATTTTACTGTTCCTTCTTGCATTGTTTTTGTTTTATTGGTTATTGTAATTGGTACTTTATTATTTCTATTTACTGATGCTTGTTATTGCAGCATCGGTAAGGCATTTTTGGTTTTGTTAGGCTGCAATTTTCGTAGCAGCAAGCATATGATGGTTATCACAATCATGTTTATCGTGGTATGGTTTGTACGGGTACGGTAAAACCAATGAGTTTCTGTATAGCACGCAGGTCTGTTTTTTCTTCGGTATCGCAGAACGAAATGGCGGTACCTGCTGCACCTGCACGCCCTGTGCGGCCTATGCGGTGCACATAGGTTTCGGGAACGTTGGGCAACTCGTAGTTTACTACATGTGGCAGCTCGTCTATATCTATACCTCGGGCGGCAATGTCTGTAGCTACCAGTACACGTATGTGGCTATGCCTGAAATCGAGCAGGGCTTTTTGACGGGCATTCTGCGATTTGTTGCCATGTATGGCTGCTGCATATATACCAGTTTGTGCCAGTTGCTTTACCAGTTTGTCGGCACCATGTTTGGTGCGGGTAAATACCAGCGAACGGGTGATAGTGCTATCCTTAAGTACCCGTATGAGTGTAGCTGCTTTGTCGCCTTTTTCTACAAACACCACCGATTGGTTTATTTTCTTCACGGTCGACGATACAGGCGTTACACTTACCTCGGCCGGCTGATGCAGCAGGGTTCTTGTCAGTTCTTTTATTTCGGCAGGCATCGTGGCCGAGAAGAACAATGTTTGCCTTTTGGCAGGTACGCGGGCTATTATCTTCTTTACATCGCGTATAAAGCCCATGTCCAGCATGCGGTCGGCCTCATCCAGCACCAGTATTTCTATTTTAGAAATGTCGGCAAGACCTTGTTGCATCAGATCCAACAGGCGGCCTGGTGTTGCTACCAATATATCTGCACCGCTTCTTATAGCACTTACTTGTTTGCCTTGAGGCACGCCTCCAAATATGCAAGTATGTTTCAGCTTCAGGTATTTGCCGTAGGCTGTTACGTTTTCGCTTATTTGTATGGCCAGTTCGCGTGTTGGGGTAATGATGAGTGCCCTGATGCAACGCAGGTCGTTGCGTTTGCGGCTCAGTAGCTCCAGCATGGGAATGGCAAATGCGGCTGTTTTGCCCGTGCCGGTTTGGGCACAGCCTATAATGTCTTTCCCGTCCAGTACATAGGGTATTGCCTGTTGTTGTATGGGTGTGGGCTGTGTATACCCACTGTCGGTAATGGCACGCAAAATGGGTGCCGATAAATTCAATTCCTGAAAATTCATTTTCGCAGGGTAATCTTTGGCGAGGAACAATGTTCCACACTCATGCAGAGGGCCAGTGACGCCAAACTACAGTAGCAGACGTTACACGTCCTCTTGTTAAAAAAAATTGGCAGCTGTAAAAGCGAAAACTGGAAAAGAAAGGAAATAATCGAATCTAAGGCAGAAAAAGCCGAGGCAGAAGCCCTTATTGGATACAAAGGTAAGATATTTATTGAGAAAATAATATTTATTTTCTGCAAGGTTTTCGAAACTCAGTATTTACTTGTCGTATGTGTGTACCCATAATAGGGTACGTTCATGTTTATTCGGAAATAAAGTGGCAATTTGCAGCCCGAAATATTTACGGAATGACAACACAACAGCGAATAGGCCTGATGGAGGAAATGGGCCGGTACATGCTATCGGGAGACATGCAATGGCAGGAAGTGAAAGATCTGGCGAGCCACAGAAATGCGTGGTTTTCGGCATCGCATGTAGAGGAAGCTGTTGGTAACATAGCCCGCTATTTTCTGGCCCCGGGTTTACTGGCTGCATGGTTGCATGCCTATGCCTTGCCAACCGTACCCCGTACCGTAGGTATTGTTATGGCTGGCAATATACCGCTGGTAGGCTTTCACGATTTTTTGTGCGGGTTTATGAGTGGACACACATTGATGCTGAAATTGTCGTCTAAAGACGATGTGCTGATACGCCACCTGATAGTGTGGATGACAGAGCGGCACCCGACTCTGAGCAAACAGATAACTATAGCCGAGCGGCTGAATGGCTGTGAAGCCTACATAGCCACTGGCAGCAACAATACGGCACGGTATTTTGAGCAGTATTTCGGCAAGTATCCACACATTATCAGGCAAAACCGTACATCGGTAGCGGTGCTTACCGGCAACGAGACCGATGAACAACTGACCGCACTGGCCAAGGATGTGTATATGTACTATGGTTTGGGTTGCCGAAGCATTACGCAGATATGCGTACCGCAGGGGTACGATTTTGAGCATTTATTGCGTATATTCAGCCAATATGACCACTATGCCGACCTGAGTAAGTACAAGAACAATTACGACTACCACTTGGCCCTGTACCTGCTGAATAAGGTGCCGTATATGAGCAATGCATCGCTGCTGCTGGTAGAAAATGAGCTGCCATTTTCGGCGGTAAGTGTGTTGCACTACCGGTATTACAACAATCTGGGGGAGATAGCAGAAACCCTTCGCCAGAGTGCTGATATACAGACAATCTCGGGCGAAGGGTTTACCCCTTTCGGGGCTGCCCAGTGTCCTACCCTTGCCGACTATGCCGATGGGGTAGATACAATGGCGTTTTTGTGTGGTTTGTAACGGTTACCAAAGGTGCACCCGCTGTTCGGCAGGCAGGTACATCTTGTCGCCGGGTTTGATGCCAAATGCCTCGTAGAATTCAGGGACATTGGGGAAAGGACCATTGACCCGGTATTTGGCGGGCGAATGCACATCGGTAAGCAGGTGGTCGGCGGTTACCTCCGGGCGTTGCACCATCATCCAGCCAAGGGCATAGCCCATAAAGTAGCGTTGTAGCTGTGTATAGCCACCAATGGTACCGCCTTTTTTGTAGGCTTCGGTTTGTTTGAAGGCATCGAGCCCTATGAGTATACCGCCAAGGTCGGCAAGGTTTTCGCCCAGTGTGGCCCTACCATTGATGTGGATGGTGTCTATAGGTGTCATTTTGTTGAACTGCTGTACCAATACCTCGGCACGCTGCACAAACTGAATGCTGTCTTGTGGTTGCCACCAGTTGCGCATATTGCCTTTTTCATCGTACTGGCGGCCCTGGTCATCGAACCCATGCGTGATTTCGTGGCCTACTGTAGACGCTGCCATGTAGCCATATACCAGTGCATCGTCCAGCTCTTCGTCTTTGTAGCCGGGTACCGTCATCATAGCGGCTGGCAGTACTATTTCGTTGTTCGATTCGTTGTAGTAGGCATTGTACGTTTGTGGTGTCATGCTCCATTCGGTGCGGTCTACCGGCTTGCCCAGTTTATTCATTTGGTAGTTATACCACCATCCTGCGGCACTCATCATATTTTGTACCAGTGGTCCGCGGGTTATCTTCATACTGCTGAAGTCCTTCCAATGATCGGGGTAGCCTACTTTTTTTGTTATGGCCATCAGCTTGTGTATGGCCTGCTGGCGGGTGGGTTCGCTCATCCAGTCCAGCTTTTCTATGCGTGCCTTGTAGGCTATGCGCACGTTTTCTACTATCTGCTCATAGCGGGTCTTTGCTTTATCGCCAAAGTACTCTTTTACAAACAGTTGCCCCAGTGCTTCGCCTATTACCTCCTGCTCCCAGTCCAGCACACGACGCTGACGATCTTGCTGTTGCTGGGCTCCGCGTATGGTACGGTTATAAAAATCGAAAGAGGCATCGGCAAAAGGCTTGCTCAGGTACTCGGCATAGTTACGTATCACATGAAAGGTCATGTAGTCTTTCAGTGTTTCCAGATTGGTTTTGGCAATTGCCTTATCCAATCCGCTGTAGAATTCGGGTTGTCCTATGATTACGCTGTCTACACTATGCACCCCCAGTTGCTGTAAATGAGTTGCCCAGTCCATGCCGGGTGTCAGTTTTTTTAGTTGGCTGATGGCATATTTGTTGTAGTTGGCAATAGGGTCGCGTTGTGCTTCCAGCGAGCGCGATACACGCGCCAGTTCTGTTTCGAATGCAACTACCGATACCGCCCTTTTGGCTGCAGTAGCACTGTCGGCACCAGCAAGCACGAACAAGCGGGCTATGAAGGTGGGGTATTTCGCTATTACTTTTTGGCTGCTGCTATTGGGGTTCAGATAATAGTCTTTACTTCCCAAACCTAAACCGCCTTGCCAAAGTATGTATGCCTGCACATTGCTGTTGCGCGCATCCTGGCTCACAACGCCTGAAAAAAAGAGGTCTATACCGTTGTGGTGCAGCTCCATTACTTTTTTCAGTAGAGTTGTTTTGTCGGGCAGGGCAGCTATGGCATCCAGCATGGGTTTTATAGGGGCAATACCTTGCTGCTCTATGTTGGTAGTGTCCAGCGCGCTGTACCAGAAGTCGCCTATCAACTGGGCTGTGCCGGTCTTGGCCGCCTGCTTCAGAGCCTCGTTGTTGATAGCCAATAGTTTGTCGCGCAGTTCTTTTTCTACCAGTTCCCCTATGCCATAGTTTACCTCGTCGGCGGGTATGGGGTTATTTTTTATCCATGTACCGTTGGCAAAGGCAAAAAAGTCATCGCCGGGGCGTACGGTTGTGTCGGCATGGGCTGCCAGTGCGTCTGGTTTTGTGTTGTTTTGTTGGGGGGCATTTTGGCAGGCAGCGGTAGTAAGTAGCCCAGCAAATGCCATTAACCTGATATTCATTACAATTATGGATATGACCAGGGCAAAAGTATGCGAAAATGTGAGGGTGTTGTAGGGTGATTTTTGAGATAGTATGTGGTAGCCGCAGTATTTTCAGTACTATTTTATGTCTATGGTGTCGCCATAGTAGCGGGCACGCTTATTGGTGAGCAAATCGAGCATCAGTTTCACTCGGGCCAGTTTTTCGCGTATGGTTACGTCCCAGTAACTATCGCCATCTTCTGCATTGAAGGCAACGGCTGTTACCCGTTTGTGATTGGCAATGTAGAGTGCACGTTGATTGTGAAACTTCTGTGATATGATGGTCATGCTGTCTTGTTTGAACACATCGCGGCAGCGCAGTATACTGTCCAGTGTTCTGAACCCGGCATTGTCCATAATGATGCGGCTGGCCGGAACGCCCCGTGCTATAAGGTCTTCCTTCATGAGCAGGGGTTCGTTATAGTAGACGGTACTGTTGTCTCCGCTAACTATAATGTAGTCTACTTTGCCTGCCATGTAGAGGGCTACAGCGGCATCTATCCTGTTTTTGTAGTAGGAGTTGACCAGTTTACGTGTTTTATCTACGTACTTGGAAGTGCCAAGGAGTAAGCCAACGCGGTTTTTGGGTATAGCCTTTACATCGGTATATATCTGGTTTTGTGTGGTATTGACAACCACATAGTTGGCCGCTACCAATGTTGCCGTCATTAGTATGAATATGGCCAGAATAATATAGCGTAGGCGACTGCGGAGCATTGTTTGAATTGACTTGCAATTTAGTGGATACTGTGCATTAATGATGGGTGTTTTCACTGTAGCTGGCCGTAAAGCTGCCTATTGTGGTAATAAGTTGTTCAGGTGATTACAATTAACGTACATTCAGATATTTTTGTTGCCAAATACCTCTCAAAATGTCGGTACGTTCTTGTTTCCTGCTTGTTTCATTTGTTTGCGCAGCAATGTTTTCTTGTGGTAGCAGGCAACATGGTAGCGTTGAGGCACCTGCAAATATGGGCGATATGCTGCCAGATGTGAAAGGGCGCACTTTAGCGGACTTTGGGTGGATGGCTGGTTGGTGGCAAACACCTGTAGACAGTGGCATGATGTTTGAAGAATGGACACCTATAGGCGATATATTGAGTGGCCGTGCCGGAGAGATGGACAAGACAGATACTGCGATATCGGAGACAATTTCTATAAGGCTGGATGATAGTGCTATACTGTATATACCTGTGGTAAAAGGCCAGAATGGTAATGAACCCGTTATCTTTAGGCTTACTTATTATAGTAAGGATAGTTTTGTTTTTTCGAACCCGCATCACGACTTTCCACAAACCATTAGCTACCACCGGCTGGCCACAGACACTATTGCCGCCCGTATAGCGGCCATGGTAGATGGGCAGGAGAAGGCTGCCCGTTTTGTGATGCACCGCAAACAGTAGTAGGGGCAACCGGATATAGTACACCATTTCAACAATTCTATTCCATATGTGCCGCAATGAGGAAGTCCTTAAATGATGTATCAGTAGCCGATTCTGTGCTTGCACGAAAAGCATAATCAATACACTTGATGTGCTTTGTTTCGTAATCTTTGTTTAGTTGCTGCGGTTCATTTCCTCCCACACCAGCGATGAAAGAGTAGCCATTACTTTGGCTTGTTTTTTCATGTCGCCTCCGCGTGTCATGATAGTGAGTAGGTAGGGCTCGCCATTGCGGTATACAATTCCTGTTTCGTGCAGTTCGGGTTGGTTGGCTGTGCCTGCTTCGCCATGTTTGTGTGCAATTACTGTGCCAGCGGGTAGCCCGGCAACTATGCCATCTTTGAACGTAGCCTGACATAGAAGCGATATGGCTGCTTCGGACGATGGTAGGGGCAGGTAGCGACTTTCGTAAATGGCACTTACAAAGCGCGAGTATTGCCTGGTGGTGATGACATAGTCGGTATCTGGCAAGGCATGTGGCAATGGTAACTGGAGGTCTTTAAAGATGCGCAGGAACTGCTCTTTACTGATGTGTTGCTGCAACAACATGGTGGCATCGTTGTTGTTGTTGGCTATCATATGATACAACAGTTCTTTTACACTGTAGGACTGGCCATGCAATAGTGCAGACGATGTAAATGTTTGTGTAGGGGCAATGTTTTTGGGCAATACCCACTGACGAGAAAAGAGTGCGGGGTCTTTTTCGGCCATTCGGAAGTAGGTGATAAGCGTTACCAACTTGAAAAGCGAGCCGGGATGGTATTTTTCGGATGGATTTAGCAACATCCATTCATCGTTGGTAAAATCTTTCAGGAATACCGATGCTGTAACAATTTCGTTGTTGCTGATGGCCTTTTTTAAGGCAGCATCAATGCGAGCTTTTATACTTGCAAAACGGGTACTTTCTTCTCGGGGTTCGGCAAGGTATAGTGGGTGTACATATTTGTAGCCCTCCAGCCGCGAGAATTTGTAAGTACGGTCTACTTCGGGTCCAGTCTCGGGTGTGGTGCTGGTAGGCGGATGTTGGCCGAGGTGCTGCACTGCTATTACGCTGGCTACGCTACCCAGCAGGGCTGCTATTATGAGGTATAGAACAGGTATTTTTTTTCTTAGGATATTGCTCATGGGTATATTTTATTCAGGTGTGTGTTTGTGTGGTGGGTACCGTCATGTTGTCGTATACAATTTTGGATATTTGTGCCAAAACATCTGCCAGCATCTGGCTGTTGCTGCCCTTTGTCATAACGGTGAGCAAGTACGGCTTCTCGTTCAGGTATACGATGGCTGTTTCGTGCAGCTCTTGCCGCCCGGGCTTGCCCGCTTCGCCAAACTTGTGTGCAATAACAACGTTGGGTGGTAAGAAACGCCTGAAACCTTGCTGAAATTGGCTTTCGCACAAAAGGGCTATGGCTGTTTCTGATGCGGGTAAAGACAGGTATCGCCCATCGTACAAGGCACCAATAAACCGCGAGAATTCACTTGACGAGAGCGTATAGTCGGTTGCATGCACATCGGGTGGGGTCAGACCAAGATCTGAGAAAGTTTTTTTGAAGATATCCTGATTGGTGACATCGTGCAGCAGCATGGTAGCATAATTATCGGAATGCACAACCATGTTGCGAATCAGTTCTTTTACCTTATAAGTACCACCGGGTTTTATGTTTTCTGTGTTAAAGGTTTGAACCGGAGGTTTGGGGCAATTGACTGGCAGGGTAAGTGTTGTGTTGAGGAAGCCTGGTTCGGTAGCTGCTGTACGGAACAAGGTCATCATCGTTACAATCTTGAACATGGAACCGGGATGGTACCGTTCTCCGTCGTTATATGTCATCCAATCGGTGTTCTGAAGGTTGCGCAGACATACCGAAGCCGTACTAAGTCCATTGTTTTTCATGGCTTGTACATAGTTGTCTATGCTTGCCTTTATAGACAACATGTATGAGGGTTCGCACTCTTTCTCGGCTTGGTACACAGGGCGTATGTAGTGATAGCCTCCCAGTTGTTGTGTGTTGTAGGCACACTTCTGTTCTTCTTGTTGTATCGTAGCGTCTTTAGTCGCTTCGTTTGTCTTGTTGTTACGTCCTACCCATACTGCTCCTGCACTAATACCGCAACTCACTACTGTTACCGTTAGTACATAAAACAAAGGGATTCTTTTTCTGAACATGAAAACCCTTTTACGTGTGTTGTTTCTTCAAAACTAATTCACTTTTAAGGTGATACAAATATAGTTTGTCATAAAAATGTTGTTTTTAAGTGAATTTTTATGTTTTTGTGGCGAAATGTTTAATATGAAGGGCAAATCCTTGCGTGCCGATGCGTAAATTCTGTACCAAAGGGGCTTTCAGCGGCATAGGAACCAGCCCGTGCTGTAGTTGTACCAAGCCTTAGTGAAGATGGGTTTGGCGAATTGGCTTGTCTGAAATAAAATAGGCCATGTTTTGCTGTTAAGGCAGTATTTTTGGGGCAATAAAAATCATTATATTCTACCATGTCTCAGAGCAAGCTAATCACACTCGATGAATTCACCATTCAGGAAACCAGAAAATTCCCACAGGCAACCGGAGATCTCTCGGCCTTGCTGCGCGATATTGGGCTTGCGGGAAAAATCATCAACAAACAAGTACGCAAGGCAGGGCTGGTAGATATATTGGGCAAACACGGTGCCACCAACGTGCAGGGCGAGGAGCAAATGAAGCTGGATGTATATGCGAACGAAACCCTGATAAACATACTGAAGAACTGTACCGAGTGCGCGGGTATAGCATCGGAAGAAAATGACGACCATTTGCCCTACGAAGACACTTTTTCTTATAATTCGAAGTATGTGGTATTGTTCGATCCATTGGATGGATCGTCGAACATAGATGTAAATGCGTCTATTGGTACCATATTTGCCATATACCGCCGGGTAAGTGAGCTGGGCAAGCCTTGTACGCAGGCCGATTTTTTGCAACCAGGCCGCAACTTGATAGCTGCAGGTTATATCATATACGGATCGAGCACGATGATGGTGTATGCAACCAGATTGGGGGTAAACGGCTTTACGCTGGAGCCATCAATTGGCGAGTTTTGTCTGTCTCACCCGAATATGAAATGTAACGAGAAGGGAAAGATATACTCTGTAAACCAAGGCAATTGGGTGAAATATGATGAGAGCATGCGTAACTACCTGAACTATTGCATGGAAAGCAATAAGGACGAGGGTAGGCCATATACGCAACGCTACATAGGCTCTATGGTGGCCGATATGCACCGTACACTGATAAAGGGGGGGATTTTTATGTATCCCGGCGATACAAGTGCGCCCAAAGGTAAGTTGCGCCTGCAATACGAGTGCAACCCCATGGCCTTTATTATGGAAGTAGCTGGCGGAATGGCTGTAAGCGGAGAGGGGCATGTGCTGGATATACAACCTACCGAACTACACCAACGTACCCCTATTTTTATAGGCTCTAAGAAAATGGTGGAAAAAGCCATGGAGTTTGTACAGGTGCGCGAAGTGGCTAATTAGAGAACGGCCGCATGTATGCGGCAGAACCAACTGAACTATGTTACATTTTGATAAATTTACACTGGCCAATGGGCTGAGGGTACTGGTGCATCGTGACGAGTCGACGCCAATGGTTGCGGTAAATATATTGTATGATGTGGGTGCGCGCGATGAGGAGGTGGGACGTACCGGTTTTGCGCATCTGTTTGAACATCTGATGTTTGGCGGTAGTGTGCATGTGCCTGAATATGATGAGCCGTTGCAGATGGCTGGTGGCGAAAACAATGCGTATACCACCAACGATGTGACCAACTATTACATACAGCTGCCACTTAAGAATATTGACACGGCTTTTTGGCTGGAAAGTGACCGTATGCTGTCATTGGCGTTCGGCGAACGTAGTTTGGATGTGCAGCGTAAGGTAGTATGCGAAGAGTTTAAGGAACATTACCTGAACAAACCGTATGGCAATGCGTGGCATCTGATGCGTACACTTGCCTATAAGGTACACCCATATAGATGGCCTACTATTGGTGAAAATCTGGAGCAGATAGAAACGGCCCAACTGGATGATGTAAAGAAGTTTTTTTTCAAACACTACCGTCCGGTGAATGCGGTAATGTGCGTGGCAGGTAATGTGACTACCGAAGAGGTGAAAACCCTGAGTGAAAAATGGTTTGGCGATATAGAGGCTGGCGACCCATATGTGAGGCAGTTGCCACAAGAGCCCAAACAAACCGAGGCCCGAGTGCAAGAAGTTCATGCCGACGTGCCGCTGGATGCGCTGTACAAGGCGTGGCACATGGGCAAACGACTGGGCGAAGACTATTATGCTGCCGATTTGATAACGGAAGTGCTGGGAAGTGGTATGTCATCGCGACTGTACCGCAGGCTGGTAAAGGAACAGCACCTGTTCAGCAGCATCAGCTGCTACCACACGGGTAGCTTGGATGCCGGACTGTTGGTAATAGAGGGCAAAGTAACTGAAGGCCACACACTGGAAGAAGCTAATGCGGCAGTAGAGGCCGAACTGGCAATACTGGTACAGGAAGGGGTAACGGAAGCCGAACTGGAGAAAGCACGCAATAAGATAGAGGCTATGATAGCCTTTGAAGATATGAGCCTGCTGAACAGAGCCAATAACCTGGCATTTTACGAGCTGATGGGTGATGCCGGGCTTATAAACAGCGAATGGGATAGATACAATGCGGTGACCCGTGAGGGGCTTCAGAAGGTTGCGGCAACAATCTTTGACCCGGCTAACAGCAATACGCTGTTTTACAGGAAGAATGCCTGACAATAACAAATTGACACGTACAATGGCGCAAAGTGGTTTTGACAACCGGATAACCCAACTACTGGGCATACAGTACCCTATAATACAGGGGGGGATGATATGGGCGGCTGGCTGGCGGCTGGCATCGGCAGTGAGTAATGCCGGTGGGCTGGGTATAATAGGTGCCGGCAGTATGTACCCCGATGTGCTGCGCACACATGTGCAGCAGTGCAAGCAGGCTACCAATAAACCATTTGCGGTGAACCTGCCTTTGTTATACCCGTCTATAGAAGAGCATGTACAAACCATAATAGAGGAAGAGGTGCCGATTGTATTTACATCGGCAGGGAACCCCAAAATATGGACTAAGAAGCTGAAAGACCAAGGTATAAAGGTGGTGCATGTGGTATCGAGCGCGAAGTTTGCTGTAAAGTGCCAGGAGGCAGGCGTAGATGCAGTTGTGGCAGAGGGGTTTGAAGCCGGTGGGCACAATGGCCGCGAAGAAACAACCACACTATGCCTGATACCTGCGGTGCGTAAAGTAATAGATATACCTCTGATAGCAGCCGGTGGCATAGCAACAGGCAGGGCTATGTTTGCCACAATGGCACTGGGGGCCGAGGGGGTGCAGATAGGCAGTAGATTTGTATGCACGCCAGAGGCATCGAGCCATCAGCACTTTAAAGACAGGATTGTGGCCGCCGGAGAGGGCGATACGATACTGGCACTGAAGCGACTGACACCTGTGCGTTTGCTGAAAAACGAATTTAGTGTGGCTGTGCAACAGGCCGAAATTGCCGGTGCCAGCGATGAAGCACTGACAACACTGCTGGGGCGTGGCAGGGCAAAGAGGGGAATGTTTGAGGGTGACATGACCGGGGGGGAACTGGAGATAGGGCAGGTTTCGGCAATAATAGACCAGATAATACCGGCAGGCGATGTAGTTGCCAGTATATGGCGTGAGTTTGAGGAGGCGTGTTCACATCCTTTTTTTAAGAATGTTGCGAAAAGTTGAGTGAAAAACCAACATCTGCATACATAAGTACGTCATTGATACCGGAACATGTTAATGCTGAATGGTTTACAGCTATGCAGCTACTAAATAATAGGTAGCTGTTCCATTTACTTTGATATATTTGTAATTGTTTCTGTGGATATCGCATAAATAAGTTTATGAAGAAATATTTATTCGCCCTGTTGTTAATGCTGGCCGGAAATGTGTCTTTGGCACAAGCCGTTGTGCCCAAGCCCACTTTTCCAGATAATACTGCTTTAGATCAGTGGTGGCCTTTTTGTAATGCTACAGACCTTTTGGACCGTACTTTCAATGGTTTCGACCTGCTTTCCAGCAATGTGGACACGATGACCGACAGGTTTGGAGTACCCAGCAGGGCATATCGCTTCAATGGATTTAATAGTGAATTACACTATACGTCTACTCTGGCAATGCCTTTGGCAGGTATTGCCGATTTTACTTATGCCTGTCGTGTATATGCAAGTGCTGCACAATATTCGGTTATCCTGTATAATGGTAACCCTAATGTGGATGGTATTGGTCTGATTATGACTAATGCAGCAGGTACTGGTGCGGGCAACCGTATTGGTATCAGGTTTGGTGGCACTGGTACAACCTTTGTGCCGCCCGGTTCGGCTATTACCCTCAATACGTGGCACCATTTGGTGCTGACGCGTAATGGTAACAGCTATTTGCTGTATATTGATGGTGTATTTGTCTCTCCTGCATTTATACCTACAGTTTTCCCACCCAGTGGTATCATTACCCCCACCACCGTTTTTCAGCTTGGGCTTGATATGACTGCAGGAGATAAGGCGTTTTTGGGTGGCATAGATGATGTGGTTACTTACAGCAGGCAGTTAACTGCCACAGATATAAGGAAGCTCATCGAATTTGATCCTAATATTTCATTTAATATAGGGCCGGATACAGCAATATGTCCTAATGCGGTACAAATTGGTGGGGCGAGAGATACTATGATGCTTGACACTGTAAGGTATCCCAATTCTCATTACTATCCTTCTATTGGTTTCGACTACACGTGGTCTGATGGTGATACCGTAAGTACTGTGAAAAACATCACCTTTCTTTCTGTTCCTCAGCCACCTGTTATACGTACACTTACGTTGGGGCGTAAATACTCGTGCCCGGCATCATCTACCAAAAGTATTACTCACATCATTCCCACCATTAATCTTGGGCCAGATACAGCACTGTGTATGGGCGATACTGTTATCCTAAATTATGGGGCAGACACTTCTGGCATGGTATCTTATACCTGGAATGATGGCTCGAGGTTTGCCACACGCGTAACAGATACTACTGGCTACCATGTTGTTGTGAAAGATAGTTCATTCACTTTTGTTAACCCAATGACAAGCACGGTAGATACTGTTCACTGCGTGGCAACAGACAATATTCGTGTTGATTTTTCTCCAGAGATATTTGTGCATGTTACCGAAAAAGATACTTCTTGTAACGGTGCCCCGGTAATATTGTACTCTTTTGATGATACCGCCTATTTTTCTCCAACATACAAATGGGAAGATGGTATAGGGCCTGCGGTAACAACACCCAGTCTTACGGTAACATCTACAGGTATTTACACCCTAACAGTGACCGATGGTGCCTGTGTAAAAAAGGCTACATCTACCGTAATTATTGTCAATGTATCTACTTCCGTTCTTTCGAACGACACTGCCATATGTAAGGGGGCTTCAATAGTAGCCAATGCTACAGGTACACCCGGTATTTTGTATCAATGGACACCTACTGCTGGCATGGCAACCTCCAATATCCCTACGCCAACCATTACGCCAGACACATCGGCGTGGTATGTACTTACTGCTACCATTATTGAGCCAAGGTGGGGAGGTTTACTAAATTGTAAGGCGCAAGACTCTTTCTTTGTAGACGTACAGCCGGTGCCTATTGTAAAAATGGGTGGTAACAAGGTTGTATGCCAGTACGATTCTATAAGAATTGCACCCACCATTATACCCAACTGGTATACACATTACATATACGACTGGACTCCCGGAACTTATTTGGATGACTCCACCGCACCCAATGTAGTGTTTACCGCTGGGGATACTACCAAGTTGATACTGGTAGTGACTACACCGGCTGGTTGTAAATCGTCAGATTCTGGTATCATTTTTACGTTTAATGGTGATTTCCTGAGCATGTCGCGCGATACGTCTATTTGTCCCGGCGATTCTGTAGTGATAATGCCGGTATCCTCTGAGCCGGGTGTTACTACCATTACGTGGTCACCATCTACTTATGTGAATTACCCAATAGCTACAACGCCAGTAACTATAAAGCCTGAAAATGATATCAGTTATTCGGTAATAGGTACCAGTATGTATGGGTGTACCGATACATTAACCTATTCAATAAAGGTATTACCGGCAGCCGTCATCAATATGGTCGACTCGGTCACGTTGTTCCCCGGAGAAACATCGTACGAGATAGAGCCACTGACCAATGGTACTTCGTATTCGTGGTTCCCTCCGGTTGGTTTGTCCGACACTGCGGTATCTAACCCGGTGGCTACACCTTACGTTAATACAAAGTACATACTAACATCGCGTACGCAGGATGGATGTAGCACCAAGGACTCTATTTACATTAATCTTTCCGAGACTTCAATCATCAATGTACCCAATGCATTTGTGCCAGGTAGTAACTACAACGGTAGTATAATGGCCATCATCAAGGGTACTGCAAGGTTGCGTTATTTCAGAATATTTGACCGTTGGGGTAAGTTGGTGTTTGAGGGTAAGGACATAAATATAGGCTGGGATGGTATGGTAGGTGGTACACCTGCACCATTTGGAGTATATGTGTATGAGGCCGAAGCCATTACAGAACGTGGACGTATCCTACACAAGCAAGGGAATATTACTCTGCTGAAGTAACAAAATATACAATTCAATTATTTTACAAGGGCGGCCATTGGTCGCCCTTGTTGCATACTGCTACACCGCTTTTTGATTGCTTTTGCATTATGATATTCATTATTTATTAAATTTTGTTAACGTGTTAGTTTGTTTTGAAGGGTCTTCTTAAATTGCACGAATATACCCCATGTTGAAAACGATGGTACTTAAACTAACACTATCGGCATGTTTGCAAACATTTTGAGTAGTATAGGGAATGATTTCATTACCCAGACATTAGTGACTTTTGTGGGACTTTATGGCTTTTATATGCTTGTTGCAAGGATACATTTGTATCTGTACCAGAGAGACAATAAGCGGAAACCTGTACACTATCGTATGTTCAGGCTGTATAGTAAAAGTCTCATTTCAAACGCTCCGTCGAAGAAGGAGAAGCAATTTTACATTGTTACAAACCGTTTGACATGGTTCTTCAATACTGTAATGATAGTAGCCTTTCTCATATACCTGATAAAGGTGTTTCTATAATCGGTTTTTGAAAGCCTTCAATAGGTGTATTTTTGTTATCTTAGAGTGCACCATGTTCCGTCTATCATTATGAATGAGGCACTGCTCCAGTTTATCTGGCAAAACAATTTGTACAATACTGTGGGGCTAACTACTACCGGTGGAGAACGGGTGGTGGTGGTACAAGCGGGCAGGCTTAACCGCGATGCCGGGCCTGATTTTACTGGTACACAGGTACGTATAGGCGATACCTTGCTTGTGGGCAACACAGAACTACATGTGAAAACCGGAGATTGGTATAAGCACCAACATCAGCACGACCATGCCTACAAAAATCTGGTGCTGCATGTTGTATACGAAGCTGATGCAGAAGCAGTGCCCGGAGTGCCGGAGTTGGTGTTGAAAGACCATATCAGTAATGATACCATAGCCCGATACAGTGGCTTGGTGAATACTGCCAATAAGCTGCCCTGTGGGCATAGGCATACCGAAGTACGTGACCTGGCGAAAGAAGGTTGGCTGAGCCGACTGGTGGCCGAGCGATGGGAGCAGAAGTTGCGTGAATGGGATGCTATGCTGACACAGACAACGGACGACTGGCGAAACTTGCTATACTGGCGGTTGGCGGGCAATTTCGGTTTCAGAACCAACAGTGCACCTTTTTTGATGATGGCACAATCGTTGCCGTTGAACATTGTAGCAAGGCACAAAGATAACCTGATGCAACTGGAGGCACTGCTTTTTGGGCAGGCTGGTATGCTGGCTGTAGATTTTGAAGAGGATTATCCGCGCAGTTTGCAGCGCGAATATGACTACCTGCGAAAAAAGTACAGTCTGAAACCGATAAAACCCGAACTCTGGAAGTTTTTACGAATGAGGCCGGTAAATTTCCCTACGGTACGAATAGCGCAGTTCGCATCGCTGTTGCATCAGTCGGTACACCTTTTCTCGCAAGTAGTAGAGCGGCATACCGTAAAGGAGTTGACGCCGTTGTTGCAAGTGGCCGCCAGCGAGTATTGGGACACCCATTATCGTTTTGACCATCCGCTTAAAAAGGGAGCTACCAAAACACTGGGGCGAGCATCGGCTGAAAATATTATTATTAATACCATTGCGCCTATACAGTTTTTGTATGCTGCCAGACATGGCGATGCTGGCTTACAAGAGCAGGCAATGCAACTGCTGGAGGCTGTGCCGGCAGAGGAGAATAGTACCATAGACATTATGAAAGCACATGGATGGGTAGCTGCCAATGCCGCCCAAACACAGGGTATGCTACAGCTGTACAACAATTACTGCATTACTAAGCGGTGTTTGGAGTGTACTATAGGGCATGTGCTGATGCGCCAATAGCCAACGGGTATTTGTGTCTTTTACTTTCGTTGTAACTTTGCAACATGCAGCAAGTAGATATAGCGGCTTTATTGCCAGATGGTTTTCCGGATGAGAGTAGGGTATGGGTATACCAATGTAGCAGGGCTTTTATAGAAAAGGAAGCAAATGAAGTAAATGAGCAATTACATCATTTTTATGCAAATTGGCAAACACATGGTGCGCCAGTAAAGGGTTGGGCTGCACTATTGTTCGGGCAATTTGTGGTAATGATGGCCGATGAAAGCAATGAAGCAGTAAGTGGTTGTAGTACTGACAGCTCTGTAAGGGTAATAAAAAGCCTGGAGCGGCAGTATAGCGTAAATTTTTTTGATAGGATGATGCTCACCTTTTTGGTAAATGGCAAGGCAGAAATGTTGCCATTCAACCAAGTGCAGTATGCTATAGACAAGGGGTATATTCAAGAAGATACACTGCTGTTCAACAATATTGCCACTACCAAAAAAGAACTACTGAATAACTGGTTGGTGCCTGTAAAGGAGAGTTGGCTTGCGGGGAGGGTAACGTTCAGTAAAGAGCAGATGCAGTAGTTACCTATTGTTGGTAATACGAATTTCAACCCTGCGATTTTTTTCTGCATCTTCTTCCGATAGTTCCATTGCTACTACCGGACGGCTGCGGCCGTACCCCTTGTATGTGAGTCTGTTGGCGGCTATGCCTTTGTCTACCAGGTATTTGTAAATTGCCTTTGCGCGGTTTACAGACAGCATGGGCTCGTAGGTATCCATATCCAGCGCATCGGGGGCATCTTTGATGCAGCATACATGGCCTTCAATACTTATGGTTATTTCGGGATTATTGCTTAGTACCTGAAATAATTTTTCCAATGTTTCTTTTGATTCCGGCTTCATTACATGCCTGTCGGCAGGAAAGTAAACATTTTTTAGTTTGAAGACCGAGCCCGGTTTCAATGTCTTGATATCGTCGATATTGGTAACGGTTACACGACGAATAGTATCGCGCCTATGTGTTTTGGGTTTGGTGTGTGTATTGGTGGCAATTTTGTTTTTGTTGTTCATCACAATGTCAACCCTTCTGTCGATTGGTGAGCCATCTTTACCTGTAGCATTGGTACGGTCTATTTTGCCACGGCCCACACATAAGGTTATATCTTGTGGGTTAATGCCGTATGTTACCAGATAGTCTTTTACGTTCTGCGCTCGCTTCATAGACAAATCCTGATTGTAATTGCTGGTGCCCAGATAGTCGGCATAGCCAATAATGGTAACACCGCTACCACTCAGTATTTTGTCATTGTAGATGAGGAGATCTATTTTTTTCTGCATTTTATCATTCAACGTCGGTACATCGAGGTCGAAGTATAACCTGAATGTATCGGTAGTACCCTGTGCATAGGAGATACAGGGCATAGCAAGGAACAATATGTATAAGCAAAACTTGTACACAGCTACAAAGAGTGTATAAAATAACAGATTTTTTCTCAGAAAAGTGCTTGCAAGCAAGTGGTTATTCCGAAATTTCGGAATTGTTTACCTTTTCGCGTTTGAACTGAGGAAGTGATAGCTTGTATTTTACTGCAACTACCCTGATGACGAATATGACCATTACAGAAAATACAAGGCATATGTTGCGGTGCAGGTTCAGTGCATCGAGCGACAAATAGACTATAGCACCTGCCAAACATGCAGAGGCATAGATCTCTTTGCGAAAAATGACTGGTATTTCGTTGGTAAGCACATCGCGCATGACACCCCCCATAATGGCCGAAAACATGCCCATAATGGCAGCTATAAATGGTGCTACGTGGTAGGCCATAGCTTTTTCGGTACCCAGTATGGTAAACATAGCTATGCCGAGGCTATCGAAAATAAACAGCGTTTTGCGCAGACGTTGTAGTATACCAAAGAATAGACTGGCGAAAACGATGCCGGCAATGATGACATATATTCGTTTTTCGTCGGCCACCCACGACAGTGGGTAACTACCCAAGAGAATATCACGAATGCTCCCTCCGCCAATAGATGTAATGAAGCCAATAAATGTAACGCCAAACCAATCGGGCTTTGATTTTTGATTGGCAGCGATGGCACCGGATATTGCAAAAAATCCGGTGCCGGAAAGTTCCAGTAAGTATTGTATTTGCATGATGTAGTTATGTTATGATGCTTGTGCAAGTTGGTGAGTAAACGCAAACTGACCATGGCAAATAGTATGCACCTTGCCTTTTACCTTTTTATTTACGACAAGTGTTATGTGAAGCTGTCCATCGTTTTGCCGCCATGTAGATGTTATGAGGAGGGTGTCGCCGGAGTGGGCGTTTCCTGCAAACTGTACATGGTAGCGGCGGCAATAGATGTTGCTAACGCTGGATGTATGAAAGAATGCGGTAGTAATGGAATCGTTGTGACGCGCTATAGCCTGCAGCAAGCCGCACACGGGTAATACTCCAAATTCATTGGCATCGGTATTGGTCACAGAAATATAGTCTGTTCTGCTTTGAGTGACGGTTGTTCGTTTTTTCATTTTTCGTTCGTTTTTTGTTTTTCCAGATGAGTGATAGTGCCAAAGGGGCTGTAAAAAGAAAAAGCCCCGACATCTGTAACGATGCGGGGCCGATATACACTATTGTGTGGATACAGAATGCCTCAACATCGTGCCAATAGGCCGGTGCAGCAACAATGCTTCTTCGATGTGTGATTCATTATGTAGTTCGTTGTGGTAATAAAATAAAAAATCCTTCAGTTATGTGTGCTGAAGGAGGTATATACATAGCATAACACGTACCTTCAGCAGTAGTGTACCTTATGGCAGCAGCATGTATGCGTTTGTTTCATGGTGCAAAATTGTATAATAGCTGCGACACTTCAAAATTATTTTTTGTGGTGACATAGTGTGGGCAAGGGGTATTGGCGAGATGGCATGTCGGTTGTTATGAAAAGGATTCGGTTACAGTGTTAAAGAAAAGAAAATTACAATTTGGGTATAGTGCATTTACTGTACAGGCTACTAAATTTGTTGTTCAGATATGTTTCAGTTTCAGCACATAGGTTATTTGTATGCGTTGGCCCTGTTGCCGGTATTTGTGGCACTTTTTGCAGGGGCTATATACTGGCGCAGGAAGCGTTTGCAACAGATTGGTACACCTGAAGTGGTGGAGCGGCAAATATTGGGTTATATAGCAGGGCGCAGTACTACCCGCTTTATATTGATGTGTATTGCATTTGCGGCAATTGTGATAGGGCTGGCCAACCTGAGGATTGGCGATAAGGCCGAACGTACCGAGCGCAAGGGGGTGGATGTAGTGATAGCACTGGATGTGAGTAAAAGTATGCTGGCCAAAGACATGCAGCCGGATAGGCTGACGAGGGCAAAGCAACTAATAATGAGCCTTACCGACAAAATGAGCAATGACCGTGTGGCTTTGTTGGTTTTTGCGGGCAAATCATACATGCAGGTGCCATTGACTATAGACTACAGTGCGCTGAAGATGATGCTGCAAAGTGTATCGCCCGACATGGTGCCGTATCAGGGTACGGTAATTGCCGAAGCTATAGCGATGGGTACTGAGTCCTTTGCGCGTAATGAACGTAAGTACAAGTCGCTCATCGTAATATCGGACGGCGAAGACCATGATGCCAATGCCGTAGAAGCAGCGAAAAAGGCTGCCGATGAAGGTGTGGTAATACATACGGTTGGGGTTGGGTCGCCCATGGGGGCTACTCTGCTAGACCCAGCTACGCGTAGTGCAAAGCTGGATGAAAATGGCAATCCGGTAATAACGAAGCTAAACGAAGATGCACTGAGGGATGTTGCTGCTGCTGGGCGCGGTACGTATAGCCTACTGGACAATACCGATGGGGTAGCAGCAAAACTAAATGGTGCAGTGGAGGCAATGGAACAGAAAAATTTGGGAGGGGTATTGTTCACTGATTACACCAGTTATTTCCAGTATTTTTTGGTAGTGGGTATATTGTTGCTGTTGGTAGAGTGGGTACTGCCTGGGGCCAGTGGTGCTACCAAACGGATAATGAACAAAAAGGTGTCTGAGTAATATAACTGTGTTTAGAATGAAAGGAGTTTTTTTTGCACTATTTGTGGTTTGCATTTGTACTGTTGCGGCAACGGCACAGGTAACAAGGTTTATGCAGAACGGTAATGACTATTACACAAAGGGAAAATATAAAGAGGCCGCCGAAACTTATGCGCGGGCATTGGCAAAGAACCCTAACTATACACCGGGCCTGTTTAATTTGGGCAATAGTTTGTATAGTTTGAAGAAATACGACTCGTCGAGAAAGGTGATGGAAGCAACCGAAAAGGTGGCCGGAAATAAGGAAGGGAAGGCTGCTGCAAATTATAACATAGGCAATAGCTATATGGCAGAGCGAAAGTGGGATGAAGCAATAAGTGCTTACAAAAAGACCTTACGCAACAACCCCGCAGATGCAGATGCAAAATACAACCTTTCGTATGCCGAAAAGATGAAGGCGCAAGAACAGCAACAGCAAAAGCAGGACAAAAAGGATGATAAAAAAGACAAAAAAGAAAAGCAAGACCAACAAAATAAAGACAATAAGGACAAGAACGACGACCAAAACAAAAACGACCCTAACAAGGACGATAAGGACAAAAAAGAAGATAAGCAACAACAGCCCCAGCAACAACAATCGAACATATCTAAACAGACTGCCGAGCAGTTGTTGAATGCCTTGCAGAATGAAGAAAAAAAGCTGCAAGAAAAGATGAGAAAAGAAAAAGGAGTGCCCGTACGGCCCGACAAAGACTGGTAAAAATGCAATGATAGCTCACACAACAATAGATAGCCCACTGGGCATAATGAGGGCAGGTGCTACGGATAGTGGCATCTGCCTTTTTGATTTTGAGGATCGAAAGAATATAGATGGCATAATGCGTCGTATAACACACCACTTGCAAGATGAGTTTGTGGAAACACCTCATTACCTACTGGACAGGCTGCGTATACAGGCATATGAGTACTTTGCAGGTACCAGAATGATCTTTGACCTGCCCCTGCTATTGGTGGGTACCGGGTTTCAGTGCCGTGTGTGGCAGGCTTTGCAACACATACCTTATGGCACTACACGCAGTTATCTGCAACAGTCGCGCACGCTGGGCAACGAGAAAGCTATAAGGGCTGTAGCTGCAGCCAATGGCGAGAACGGTATTGCTATTGTGGTGCCTTGCCATAGGGTAATAGGTACTGGTGGTAGCCTTACGGGTTACGGAGGTGGCTTGCCAAGAAAGCAGTGGTTGCTGGCACACGAAGGTGCCATTAGTGGTGCTACGCAACAGGGTTCACTCTTCTGAGTAGTGTAGGATGCTTGATGTAGGGGTATAAAAGTAAAAAGCTACCAATTGGTAGCTTTTTACTTTTATAAATTATATGTCAGATGATACTCATTCGTCATCGTCTCTGCTTCTTTGCTTGCGCTTTGGTTTTGGTGCAGCATCATCTTCATCTTCCATTTTGTCAATTCTTCTGCGGTGCATTTCATCACCTGGCTCGTGGTGAGCGTGCATTTTATGACCACAGTTGAAATTCTTGCTCAGACCGAAGTTGAACTGATCGAAACGGCCGAAAGAGAAATCCAAAGTGTTTGTGCTGTAAGTTGCGTTGTCGTACTTGTCTGTACCGTAACCAAGGCCACCTACAGAGAAGTTAAGAGCTACACCACGACCAACGTTAACACCCAATGCAGGGTATAGGCGTGCTGCAATACCATTGTGCTTTAATGTTGCAGGATTACCTTCGTTAGTAGTGTAACCACCAGCGTAAGCGAAATCGAACTGAGCAAACCAGAAGAATATTTCGCTACGACGGATGTACTGAGAATAACGGGCAAATGCGCCTGCGCTATACATGTTCTCAGTTGTTTTAGAGCCATTAGTTGCTTTATCAGCATTTTGGCCCCACATAATGTTACCACCCACAGTCCAGTTGTGGTTGAACTGGTAACCTACGCCCGGCATAGCACGCCATACGGTAGTTTTGGAAATGTTTGCACCACCATGTCTAACCTGATTGAGGTTGACACCGCCGTATAACAGGATACTTCTGGGTTCCTGAGCGTTTGCTGTCACTACAGTTCCCGCAGCTAATAAAGCGAGGATCAGTTTTCTCATATCTGAAGTGTGTTTTGTGAATTATTCATGCAAATATAATTGCCATTTTCAGAAAACCATAACTTTTCCGCATATTCTTTTTGCGCATATCATGGGCCGAAAATGGGGGATTTCTTTATTCGAAAGTGAATATTTTTTTCTATCAGCGTGCATCGAAATCGATAATTACTTTTTCGGTTCGTGGGTGTGACTGACAAGTGAGTACAAATCCTTTTTCAATTTCATCGTGTTCCAGAGCATAGTTCACGTCCATTTCTACTTCGCCTTCGGTAACGCGTGCACGGCAGGTGCAGCATACGCCACCTTTGCAAGCGTAGGGGAGGTCGGCACCGGCGCGCAGGGCTGCATCCAGTATTGTTTCGCCATTGAAGGGGACATCCATTTCGAATGTGGCACCATCGAGCGTAATGCTGACTTTGCTGGTAGGGCCAGCTTCGTTGCCTGTAGCCGAAACCCATTTCTCCTGCTTGGTTTTTGGTTGATCTGGTGATGTGAACAGTTCTATGTGAATTTTTGCCGAAGGAGTACCCATATCCAACAGTTGCTGGCGTACGGACAGAATCATCTCTTCGGGGCCACAGAGGAATATCTCGTCAATTTCGGTCAGGTCTATCAACTTATCGCAAAAGTCTGCACATTTACCTGCCGACAGTCTTCCGCTGAATAGCGGTATGTCCATATACTCGCGGCTGAGAACGTGGTATAGCCTCATGCGCAGCATATGTTTGTTTTTGAGCCCTTCTATAGCTTCGCGAAATATGATGCTGTTGCGAGACCGATTGCCATACACAAGGGTGAATGTGTTGGTGCTGTCTTGCTCCAGCGCAGTTTTCATAATGCTGAAAGCAGGAGTGATGCCACTACCGGCTACAAAGGCAAGATAGTTTTTGCCGGCCATGGGCTCTTTGGGGGTGAAGTTGCCCATGGGGGGCATTGTTTCTATCACGTCGCCAGCTTTCAGCGATTCGTTGGCCCATGTAGAAAATTTGCCATCCTGCACTTTTTTAATGGCTACTCGCAAGTCGCCATCGGCAGGGCTGGTGCAAATAGAATATGATCTTCTTACCTCGGCACCACCTATTTGGGTACGGAATGTGAGGTACTGACCCGGCTTGAACGTAAATGCTTCTTGCAGATGCGCGGGTACCTGAAGCGATACAGAAACACAGTCGGCCGTTTCCTGGCGGACTTCCTTAACCGTGAGCGGATGAAATTTGAGCGAAGACATAATTTGGAGGTGCAAATGTACTTGAAAAACAGTATGTACATAACCACCGAGCAAAGTGGGTAGGGGATGATTATTGTCAGTATAGATGATGGTGGTTGAGGGGAATCGACAATTCAGAATTTTTGATAGCAACAATTAGGAAATTCAAACAAGGTTTTATTACTTTTACCACGAAGAAAAAATTCTGTATGGTAAAAAACATGCTCAAGAACATTCTGCTGACATGCCTGATAGCAGTGCCTGGTGTGGTATTGGCACAAAAGCCACCATTCCCGCCAAGTACTACTTATCCTATAAACAGGCACGAGCTTTTCGATAAAACATGGTATTTTGTTGGCATGAAATGCCCCGACAAGATTGGCTCTGAGGCACACTACATACATTGGTTCTCTACATTGGAACTAACTGTAACCAATAGTAACAACATTAACTATGGTACGTATGTGAAAACCTTCCGCGATATGAGGGACAACCCGAGGGAGACCGGTACATTTACAATCAATGCCGATGATGTAGGGAATGTGGTACTTACATTGCAGAAGAGCAAGAAGGGAACTATAGCGCGCTACATAATACCTATGGTAGAGGCGCATCATCTGACGCTGATTCGCACTGATGATAACGAAAAATGTAACGTAACTTACGCAATAGCACCATAGAAACTATGGCTGCAACACATCTTGAAGAGCCCGGTAATGCCGGGCTCTTTTTACGTGTGGTATTGTGTTGGTTGCAAGGCTGCTTGTTGGATGTTTTTATTTTTGCATAATAGATAACTGTATACATAGATGTCTGCCAGTAATAGTTTTGTAGCGAGTAGGCGCACTTCGGCACTGCTACTCATTTTGTCTTTATTAGTATTGGGTGTAGTGTCGTTAGTGCTGCAATTACCGGCCAACTGTGTACAGGATTGGTATTACTATCCCGATGCCCGATCGTACAGGGAGGCGGCGCAGGCGTTGTATTGCAGAGGTGGATATGCCAATTATATCAGACCGTTTGGCTATCCGGTACTGATAGGAATTCCGTATTTATTTGGAATTGTCGACGATAAATCGATTGTTGTTTTTGCTATCTTACTAAATATAGTTGCATGGTTGGTTACAGTGCAGTTGGTATACAGAATAGTGTTGTGGTTATGTGGTGGCAGGTGGGCTTGGGTGGCATCGGTATTGTATCTGTTGAGCTTTACATATGTGATTGGTGTATATCAATCTTTGTCTGAAACCTTTTTTTTGCTGTGCGTTCTGCTTGCTTTGTACTTCTTTGTTCGTTATTGGCAAAGTGGTAGAAATCTTCATTTTTTTTGCGCTTTGGGTGCTTTGTGCTATTCTGTAACAGTTAGGCCTGTTACTTATTATTTTGCCATAATGGCAACAATACTGGCAATAGCATATTTTTTGAAGAAAAAAAACTTGCGAAGTACTTTTGCTGTGATAGGGATATTTGGCCTTACCCTTGGGGTGCAGATGGGCAATATGTATCGGTGTTATGGAAAGTTTACTATTTCATTTATTCAGAACTATACATTGCATATGTATGTGATGGCAGTTGCAGAGTCTATAGAAACTGGAAACGACCTTGTGACAATACAGCAGCAAAAAATAGACTACGCCGAATCTGTACTGAAACCATGGTCATTTGGTACGCGAGAATATGTGTTGCGTTCGGATGCACTTTTTGCAAGTACTGTGTCTCGGAATATGCATAACAACAAGGTAAACGTGATGAAGGCAATGTGGCGTGATATGGTAAACAATAGTAGCGATGGAAACCTGGGGGTGCCTACGTTACGGAACTGCACAGGTAACGGTGGTTTTGAGTTATGGCAATCGGTGTTTGCCAAACTAACCCGCTGGCAAAACAAGTTGTTTACACTGATGGGTGTTGCTGCAATGGGTGGGGTAGTTTTGCTGATGTTGCGGAAGCGACTGAAAATGGATGGTGCAATGTGGTTGCTGTTGTTGATGAATGCTATAACTGGCTATCTATTGCTGACTGCGGGTATATCGTTTTGGCAGGGCGATAGGTTTAATGCTGTTTTGTATCCATTTACGTTCATCAATCTCTGTTATTTGGCCAATTGGATGTTTGCCCTGCGAAGCCGCGAGACTGTATAAGGCTGTGGCGTACCAGCTGCCACAGAAGAAACAGAATATTTGTGGTGAAATATAGTAGTGTGGTAAAGTATGTAGCTATGAATGCAGATGATGTAACCCTAACCGGATATCAAATAGTAGAATAGTCTTCGTTATGTAGAATGTGGAGAATAGTGCTGCTGCGAGAAACTGTGGTATTGACCAGAGAGAAGCGGAAATAGGAAACGTGCAAAGTCTCGGAGTAATAGACATTTGTAATGGTTTTTTAGAGATGGTTGCGTCTAATGGACATTTGTAATGGTGTTTTTTGGGGGGCGGGGGATTCTCTTGATTTTTT
>JAGKWS010000163.1 GCA_021151685.1 Chitinophagaceae bacterium | reverse complement strand
ATGTTCGACAAGTATAACCTGCGTGCAGGGGTAGACCATACATTCAATAGCCACAACAGTGGCGGTGCCATGGCAACAGTTGCCTACTATGCCAATCAGATGACATCGCCCATAGAGCAGACTACCAATTTGCCCGGAGGCAGGACCAACTACAGCCTGCGCCAGACCGATGAGCACAGCCTGCGACGCAATGCCACGGCCAATGCCTGGTGGAAACATACATTGGCCACCAATGCTACGCTGGATGTGAATGCCGACTATCTGTATAATGGCAAAAACCTCTATCAGGTATTGGAAACCAGTGCATGGCAAAATAACCAACCCCTACCCAACCAACTGATACTGCGTAGCAGGGTGCCTGTAAATGTGGAAGTAGGTAGTATAAGGGCCGACTATACGGCCACTGTGCGCAATACAAAACTGGAAGCCGGTGCCCGTTATAGTAATACCAATATAGACAACGCACCAGATTTTGAAATAAATACGGCATCGCAATGGCTGGCCGACCCAAGCCGCAGCAACCAATTTCTGTACCACGAGCAGCTTGGTGCCGCCTATGCAAGTGCTACCCGCAAACATAATGACCACTGGGCAGTACAAGCAGGTCTGCGCGCCGAATATGCAGCTATAAACGGTGTACAAACGGCTACCGGTCAGCAGTTTAGCCGGCGGCTACCGGCACTCTTCCCTACCCTGTTTGTAAGCCACGATGCCGATAGCAACCACCATTGGGAGCTGAATGCCGGACGTAGGGTAGAACGCCCCCACTACAGCATGCTGAACCCTTTTAACTACTATACTTTCTACAACTCGTGGCAGCGCGGCAATCCTCAATTGTTGCCCCAATACAGCTACAATGCCGAATTAAAACATGTGTACAAAAATCGCATTACCACAGCGGCATCTGTAAACCATGTAGCCAACGAAATGACCTGGATACAGGTAGCCGACCCCGTAGCCCAAACCACCTATGGTACCTATACCAATTTTGCCGGTAGCACCGTGGGGATGCTGGGCATAACTGTCTCGGCCAAACCACGTACATGGTGCGAAATGACGCTGCATAGTGCCGCCACTTATGCCCTATACCACGGTATGATGAATGGTGAGCCCGTGAGCCGCGAGGGGGCTGCATGGCTGGTGTGGGCAAACAGCCAGCTGGTTCTGGGCCGTGGCTATACCGCAGATTGCTATATAAGCTATAATAGCCCCAAAGTTGCATCGGCCCTTGGTACAGATTCGGGCACATTGTACAGCAATGCAGGAGTATCTAAAAAAGTATTTCACGATACTACCACAATTCGGATGGCGGTAGACGATCCTTTTTTTATATACCGCAATCGCAGCCAGACAAATCAGGCCAACCTTTCCAGCCAATCGCTGTTTGTAAGCAACAGCCGTTACTGCACTATGTCGGTAAGCTATAACTTTGGGCAAACATCTGCCCGCACACGTCGCAATGAGCGGCTGCCAGACGAGGCAAAACGAATGTAACATCACCCAACATATAACCAGGGCACAACTGCAATAAAACTGACGAACCATGCCAATAGAACAAAAACCACTACTCTTTACGCCGCTGCAATTGCGGGGCATTACATTACCCAACCGGTTGGTGGTATCGCCCATGTGCCAATATTCGGGCTCTGGCGGCTTTGCCAACGACTGGCATCTGGTGCACCTGGGTAGCCGCGCTACCGGTGGTGCAGGCTTGGTTTTTACAGAAGCCATAGCGGTAACGCCCGATGGCCGCATATCGCCACAAGACCTTGGCCTGTGGCAAGACGAACATATAGCACCCTTGGCCCGTATTACGGCCTTTATCAAGTCTCAGGGTAGCGTGCCGGGCATACAACTGGCACATGCAGGCCGAAAATCGAGCCTGACAGAACCATGGAATGGCGACCGCCAGCTACTACCCGAAGAGGGTGGCTGGGATATGGTGGCCCCATCGGCTATCCCATTTTCAGATGGCCGTGCTACCCCTGCCGAATTGACAACAGATGGTATCAGGCGTATCATAGATGCCTTTCGCGATGCGGCAGCGCGTGCCCTGCGGGCCGGCTTCGAGGTGCTGGAGATACATGGCGCACACGGCTACCTCATCAACGAATTTCTATCGCCCCTCAGCAACAAACGCACCGATGAATATGGTGGCACCTTCGAAAACCGGCTGCTTTTCCTGCGGCAAATAATAGAGGCTGTACGGCAGGTGTGGCCACAACACTATCCAGTTTTTTTGCGCATATCTGCTACCGACTGGGTAGAAGAAGGCTGGACCGTAGAAGACTCTGTAAAACTGGCTCCCATAGTGCGCGCCTATGGGGTAGACCTTATAGACTGTAGCAGCGGGGGCAATGCCGCACATGCCCGCATTACTGCCGGGCCGGGCTATCAGGTACCCTTTGCAGCCGCAGTGCGGCAGGCGGGCATACCCACAGGTGCTGTTGGCATTATAGTGACGGCACAGCAAGCCGAAGATATATTGGCTGCCGGTCAGGCCGACCTCATATTTATGGGCCGCGAAATGCTGCGCGATCCCTACTTTCCACTACATGCAGCTACTGCCCTGGGCTACGATGGCCAGCACTGGCCCCTGCAATACGAACGTGCCCGCCGCAAACCAAAAGGCACACCGCAGGCGGGTGCGCGGTAGGGGTGGGAAATGGTACTTTCGAAAATACAGACGCGTCGACGCTCCATTAAAGATGCACGCCCATTCGGTTGTAATATCTTGGAAAATCCGTTTGACTAAAAGTATTAGATTCATTTATGACCTTCGACTTTTTTGCATTGCCCGAAGACCAAATGGCGATTGCCAATTATGTATTAACGCAATTGAAATTGCGGGTTTTCGATCTTTACTCGGCATACGAAAGTGAAATTGTCGAATACGTAAGCGCCGAGACAATTATCCAAAAATTGAATTCGGGGTCTGTCAGCACAACATTTCAATTGTGGTCTCCGGCACTTGGTCCTTTCTCCGACTTCCAAAAAATTCAATTAGACCCAAAACGATGTAAGGGGCATACATTCCGGTATAGTGCAATGGGCCTTGGCCTGTTGCAACTATACTTTGGGGAAATGGCAAAAGGATTCTTGCACAAATCGCATATCAGCCACTTCAGCGAAAAGCAAGCAAAAGCTTACGCCCACAACTTTATACATGGCGCCAATGAGTGGAATTGGGACGAAGTAACCAGACTAGGAAGGAGTTTGAGAACCTTTATCAGGAAGAAAGCTGTAACCCAATGGAATGGTTATGACGTGCTACAGTCAGCCTCTTTAGTAGGCAACTACGCGGTCTAAGCTACATGGAAACCCTTTTCGTCTAATTATTCCAAACTAATGTTATCGCCCGTACGTATTCGAATTTCTAAATCATAACGAAGGGTAGCGATAATGCGAACATCTACCCACAGCCCCAACGCACTCATCCTCACAACATCTTCTGCATATAAACTACATCGAGCTGGCGGCCAAATTTCTGCCCCACCTTCCTGAAGGTAGCGCAATGGCTATAGCCGTTCTTCTCGAACAACCTGCGACTTGGCGTGTTTTCGCTGCACAGGCCGGCAATGAGGGTATGTATGTCGTTGTCTCTGGCAAAAGACTCCAAATGTTGGATGGCCATAGAACCAATACCCTGACCAATGCACCTGTGATGCAGGTATACATTAATCTCGGCCGTGTGGCGGTAGGCTTCCTGTTTCTTCCATTGCGATACCGCACAATAGCCAATGACATCTGTTTGATACTTAATGACAAAAGCCCGGTGGTATGGCTGTGCGAAGAACACCTTTTCGGCCATGTCGGCTACCGTAAGCGGTTGCGTATGAAAGGTAACGGTGGAATGTAGAATATAGTGATTGAGTATTTCCGTCAGTTTCGGTAAATGCCCCTCGTCAACCTCTTCGAATGAATACATATGGCAAATGTAGTTTGTGTTGAGAGCAAAATTGCCGGCCCGGCATTTTAGTCATAGATTTTGTCCCTACCTCCTACTATATAACCCTATTCACATATTTCGGGCTGCAATTACCCTATAGGCATGCAGTATACCAAAAAGGCCACCGCACATGCGATGGCCCTTCCGAACATACTTCATTTTACAGTTTTAGCTACACCCCGTAGTGGTGCCACAGTTGGGGCACATGTAGCAGGTGCCATTGCGCATGGTTATGTTGCCACAGTTGCGGCAGGCAGGCGCATCGGCACTCGTACCCATCAGTTTTTTCACATCGGCTGTCATAGGCACGGCAGTGGGTGCCTGAGCCGGCAGTGGCCGTTGCGATGGTTGTGGCGATGAAACTTTTACCTGTTGCAGGTTTTGCTGCAGGGCTTCTATTTCTTCTTTACGCGTCCAGCGGTCGGGGTCTGGTACATGTACCAGATCGTCGCGATCCAGATATTCGTAAGCCAGCACCCGGAAAATGTAGTCGAGTACCGAGGTGGCCGTTTTGATATTAGGGTGGTCTACAATGCCCGATGGCTCGAAGCGCGAGAAGGCAAACTTATCTACATACTCCTCCAGCGGCACGCCATACTGCAAGCCTACCGATATGGCTATGGCAAAACTATTCAGCAGGCTACGCATGGTGGCCCCTTCCTTGGCCATATCCACAAATATCTCGCCCAGTGTGCCGTCGTTGTACTCGCCCGTACGCAGAAAGATGGCCTGCCCGCCTACCTTGCCCTTTATGGTGTAGCCTCTGCGCTTGGCGGGTAGCTGCTTGCGCTCTACTATACGGCTCAGTTGGCGTTTCAGTTGTGTATCGGGGCTTGCCTGTACCCGGCGGTTCACCTCTTCCAGCAGGTCTGCAATGGTCAGTTTACTCAAGTCGGCAGGGCCTGCCACCATTGGTTCCGCTATTTCGGTGCGGGTATCTTCTTTTTTCTTTTTATCGCTCTTGTTGCTCAGTGGCTGCGACAGTTTAGACCCATCACGGTACAGCGCACAGGCCTTCAGCCCCAACTGCCAGCTCAGGTAGTAGCAATCCTTTATCTCTTCTACCGTAGCCTCGTTGGGCAGATTGATGGTTTTGGAGATAGCACCGCTGATGAATGGCTGTACGGCCCCCATCATACGTATGTGGCCGTGAGCATGTATATACCGCTCTCCTTTTTTACCGCACTTATTGGCACAGTCGAATACCGGCAGATGCTCCTGACGCAGGAAGGGTGCGCCTTCTACCGTCATGGTGCCGCATACATAGTCGTTGGCGGCGTCCATTTCGTCGTCGGTGAAGCCCAGAGCCTCCAACAGATTGAAATCGGGTGCATAGTACTGCTCTGCGG
>JAGKWS010000016.1 GCA_021151685.1 Chitinophagaceae bacterium | reverse complement strand
GGCTGGCAATGTAACACCACCTGCACCGCCTGTAGTACGGGTACCAGCTGGGGCCAGTACTGCGGTACCTGCCAGTGTTGCCGATACGGCCACATTACCGAAGTTCATGTCTACGTTCTTAACGATAGAGATGGGGGTGATGATGTTGGCAGAAGCAGAAGCAGTTGCGGTAGCCTGAGCGTGAGAAGCAGTAGCGAAACCGAAAGTAGCAACAGCGGCAATGGCGAGAGATTTGATGATGTTTTTCATTGTAGTTCGTTTTGTATGTTTTTGTTAGTTGTTTGTGTTATGCCAGTAGTATTGCCAACTACGTGCCAAAAATGTAATGCATTGATAATCAATGTGCATTATTTTGGTATGGCACTAAAAAATCCATAAAATGGAACTCAAATCCACACAGTGGATAAATTTGAATAGGTAACTTCCGGATAGCCTATATAGGCAAGAGAATGCAAGATGCCAATGTGCCATCAAAGAAAAACAGTTTTTTTTGATGGCACAAACTGTTGTATGCTTGTAACTGATATGCAGATGGCAGATGCCTTGCAAGTACATGCCATGTGCTATGCAGTGTATAGTGTGGCTAAGGAACAGACAGTGAATTTGAATGTGTGATATATAAAATGCCACCAGTATGGGGGGCGTTTTTCTGTGGGGGGGCGGATGGATAACTTTGGTTGTACAGATATTGTGTGCTGTTAGGGTTTCTGCGATAATTTGTAGAAAATACGTGAAAAATACGGTATCTGGATTTGATATATATATCTACCTTGTGTATGTATTGGAAAAATAACCACTTAAAACAATTGTATGAAAACACCACTGGTTACCACCAACATTGTATCGATTTACAAAAACAAATTGGGCGATTTGCTGCCACTGCCAGCTTACATGGCAAAGTGTACGCCAGATATGCATGCTGCCATTTTCGACATAGCTACCGATCTGGCTCAGGCGGGTGGCCGGCTGATACTAAGTGATCTTTTCAGAAGTTATGAAATGCAGGCACAGTCGCATAGCGATTATATCTCTGGTAAAAAGAAAGCATTTAGTCCGGCACCGGGGGGAAGCTTTCACGAGGCAGGTAGGGCGTTTGATCTGGATTTGAGCGCGATAAAGGTATCTCTTGCCGACTTCTGGCAGATAGCTGCTGCGCATGGTGTGCGCCCGATTATTGACAAACCAGTTGCAAGCAAATCTGAGGCATGGCATTTTGATTGCAGAGGGAGCCATCAAATTGTTTACGATTATTACCAGGCTGGAAAGGGCAACAACCTGAAGCCGTATACGGCCGCTGCGGCCAGTGGCATACTTGCTGCCGGCATACGTGTAGATTATTTTGGTGCCAATCAGGCACAAGCAGCCATACAATCGGGTTTGATAAGGTTGGGTAAAACAATAGGTAATATAGATGGACAGATTGGACATAAAACCCAAACCGCATTGACCGAGCTGGGAGTGACTTTCGATCTGTTGAAAGTCAATGATATGCTGCTTCAGGTAGAAAACTTATTGCAGCAGAAGTTTCCGAAAGAGTTTAGTGTGCCCATGGTGTAGGGGGCTACATATGCTTTGTGAGGAACAGGTATTGTAACCGTCTTTGCAGAGAGTCTGTCATCCAGATATAGGTTTCATGTTATAAATGGGTCAGTACACGTCCGTAGGAAAGGTGCAGATGGGCTGGCTATATTTGTTAACTTTATTACGAAGGGAGAACCAGATTTTCTTTTGTCAATAAAAAACGCCGTGAAGCACCTTACAGAAAAATGGATGCCGGCCAATGATGGTAAGCGAAAATGGCTGTCGGTTGGCATTACCGTGGTTGTAGCAGGGCTGCTTACGGTATGGGCTATTTATGGCATTGGCAATTATGGTATTGCGTTATTCATTTTTGTTCCCTTGCTCATAGGGGCAGCACCTGTTGTCTTATATGGGTCGGGCAAGGATGTGTCTAAAAAGCAGGCATGGCACATTGGGTTCTTGACGCTTGGGGTATACACGGCGGGGCTACTGATTTTTGCCATAGAGGGACTTATTTGTATTGGTATGGCAGCCCCGTTCGGAGTAGCCCTGACATGGCTCGGTAGCCGCTTGGGGCATGTGTTGGTAAGGCGTACGCCCGGCAATACATCTACTACGCTGTTGCTACTTATAGGGTTGGTACCTATAACGGCATTTGTAGAAAAAGACATCCAGCCGCCGTTACAGGCCGTGGTAACATCTATAGATATACAAGCTGCACCCGAGGTAGTATGGATGCATGTTGTCGCGTTTCCTCAGTTGGATGAACCCACCGAATGGCTCTTTAAGGCGGGCATTGCCTATCCCATCAATGCGACCATTGCAGGACGCGGTGTTGGTGCTGTGCGTCATTGCAATTTTACAACAGGTAGTTTTGTAGAGCCCATTACGGTATGGAATGAACCCAATCTTTTAAGGTTTACCGTAGATGAGCAACCCGAACCTATGAAGGAACTCAGTTTTTGGAATATAGATGCGCCCCATTTACACGATTATTTTGTGTCAAAGCAAGGGCAGTTCGAACTGACCCGCTTGCCCGATGGCGGCACCCGCCTGACGGGTACTACATGGTATTATCACAATATCAGTCCCTCCTTTTACTGGCAGATGTGGAGTAGCTACATCCTTCATAAAATTCATTTACGGGTATTGAGCCATATAAAGAAAAACGCAGAGCGGACAAAGTGATTGAGTCATAGAGAGGTGTTGCGGGCAACTTTGCCCGCTTCTCATTACTTTTACTACAGAATACCTGGGTATTCTTATCAGAAACAATGAGCGTTCCACAAATAAGGCTAAAGGTTGATGGTTTTAGGGCGGTTGCTACGGCCAATATCATTATTGATGGTATTACGGTAGTAGCGGGGGAGAATGGCAGTGGTAAAAGCACCGTATCGAAGTTGCTCTACTATCTCTTCAAAACAGCCTGTAATTATGATGTGCTGGTTGCCAATGAGCTGCGAAATGATTTGGACGAGATTTTCATTTTTTTGAGTATTGCTGTATCTGAATTGTACGCAGTAGATGATTCGGAAATACGCAACGAGTTGAGAGAACAGTTACACAACTTAAAAAATCAGAAACAGGTTTCGCAAGAGCAAATGGAAAGATGGCGCCATTTTATAGCGCAGGTGCAGCAAACATATATGGCTACAGCTGACAAAAATGATAAGCGTTATTCAAGACTAAAAAGAAGGTGGGTCTACATTCTGAAAGATATACTGAGGGAAGACAGCAAGGAGACGCAAAATGCAGACATTGAAAGTGATTCTGTTCTGTTTGCGAAGATTGAAGAGTTGCTCGAATCTCATTTCAAAACGGCAATGGGTAAAGTAAATGCCCGACCAGCTTCGCTTTTTGAGACCGCATTATCTGGAGTATTTCCCGAAGGGATACTGCCCGGCCATTTGGAGGTGCAAGAGTATGATGAGCCTATTTACTCGAAAGACAAAAGCAGTTTATCTATCCCATTTTCGATACAGAATGTGATTTATACCGATACCCCCATGGTGATAGGTAAGGATGGTACTGAGGTTGATTATTGGAATGACCTGAATGAGTTGCTGCGGAAAAAAAGCAGACCGCCATTCTCTAATCTATCTCAGATAATCAGTAAAGATGTAATAAAAGGAGATGTTTCGATAGACGAAAGTCCATCGGGTAGGGCCTTTTTATACAAACGTGCCGATGGTATGACTTTTGATTTGCAGGATTGTGCTACGGGTATCAAGTCATTTGCCATATTGCAACTTTTGCTGAACAACGGCGAACTGAATGATAAAACATTGCTCATTATAGATGAACCGGAGGTGCATTTGCATCCGCAGTGGATTGTAGAGTATGCCCGCATTATTGTGATGCTGAATAAGCACCTTGGCGTAAAGTTCTTTATTGCAAGCCATGACCCCGACTTTGTAGGGGCCATCCGGTACATCTCTGAGAAGGAGGGCAATCTGGATAAGGTGAATTACTACCTTGCCGACAAAAGTACCAAAGATTATATGTACAATTACCAGCATTTGGGTGTAGATATAGACCCCATTTTTAAGTCATTCAACAGAGCTTTAGAGCGTATCGATTTGTATGGAGCATAGTTTCAGGTATGCTGAAAAAATTACTTCCGATAATATTGTAGTGAAAGACCTGCCAGCATGCCTTGTAGATTTTGACACAATAATTTCGACGAATGATAGTAACAACAACGTTGCCCTTCCTCAATTTGTGAATGGGGAAACAGTCGTTGATTTAGATGCAATAGAAGCACACAAGGCGCAGCAAGATGGTAGAAATCGCAACAAGTCAATGGATTTGATGTTTGCTGTGGAGGGAGATAACGAACAACATTTGGTATTGGTAGAGCTTAAACTGAATTATCTGGATGTGAGACGAAATTTGCGGCAGGACGACTTGGAGGAAAAGGTGGAAGGCTCTGTACTTGTTTTACAGAATAATATTGCAGTTTATCCCACTTTCTATTTCATTTTTGCCAATCATCTAATAGAGCAAGCCATTAATAAGTTGTCCCGGTTTTACCCAGACCCCAAGGTGCGCCAAACCCGTAAAACAGCTACTATAGAAGAGTTGAAGACACTGTTCTTCGGTTATTGATATTTCCCCTCAGGGCAACACCACAAAACAAAAATCCCCGGCAACTACAAGCTGCCGGGGATTCTTTTATGTAACCAATACAATTAGTCGGCTATTTTAATAACGTCGTCTTCTTCTTCGCCCATCAGAAAGGTAACAGAGTCGTTTTTCTTTTCTATTACTTTATCCATCCACAGCAGCAGGGCGGGCAGCAGGGTAAGGTTGGTAACCATGGCAAGGAACAGAGTAATAGAGGTGAGGTAGCCAAGCGACTTGGTACCATCGAACTGAGAGAGCATAAACACCCCAAAGCCAGCTATAAGAATGAGCGAGGTATAGATGATGCTAAGGCCGGTATCGTGCATGGTTCGGTGTACCGTAGCTGCAATACTCTCGTCGTGCCGGGCCATCTCCTGTTTGAAGTTGATGAGGAACCGTATGGTAACATCTATAGTGATGCCCAATGCCACGCTGAATACCAACACAGTAGATGGTTTGATGCGGATACCCATCCAGCCCATGAGGCCTGCGGTGATGAGCAGCGGCACAATGTTGACCACGATAGAGATAACCAGTATACGCCATGAGCGGAACAGGGCTATCATACAACCAAATATGATGAGGAAGGCAAAAATGAGGCTGTCGCGCAGACTGGCCACAATAAACTTACTACCCTCCAGAAAGGTGATGCTGGTACCTGTAAAGGTAACGGTATACTTAGTAGTATCGAATATGCGGTATACCTGTGGTCTGATAGAGTCGAGCAGGATAGGCAGGCGATGAGAGCCAACATCGGCCATGCCCACGCTGATGCGCGCCTTTTGTTTGTTGCTGTCTATAAACGAGAATAGCAGGTTGCTCAATGTTTGGTTGCGTCCCTTGGCTGTCTCTTTTTTAGCAGATAGGTAGGGTTGCAGGAAGGCAGCACCAAAGTCGCCGGGTACGGCAAAGAAGGTGGTATCGCCACCAAAATACTGCTGTGCGGCAAACTTCACCCCATTGGTGATGGATATGGGATTGCCTATTTCGGGATAGCTCTGCAATACCGTACACAGCTCATCCATCTTGCGGATGGTACCCAACCCGTTTACCACACCCCGTTTTTTGCGGGTGTCTATCACTATTTCCAGCGGCATTACTCCCTTAAAGTTCTTTTCGAAGAACTTGAGGTCTACCGATACCTTGTCGGACTGCGGAAGGTCGTCTACAATGTGGGCATCGTTGCGTAGCTGCATCATACCCCAAACTGACAGGGCGCAGATGGCAATGGTGAAACCATATATCCATACCCTGTGGCTGAATACCCAGTTGGTAAGGCTGGTAAGTACTTTGTTGATAATAGGACTTTCCAGATACTTGGTGTGCTTTACAGCAGGTGGTGGTAAAAAGCTGAAGAAAGCCGGTATAAATATGAGCGATATAAAGAACAGGGCAATGATGTTGATACCTGCAACCAAGCCAAACTCTTTCAGCAGTACGCTTTTGGTAAAGAAGAATACCCCAAAGCCTATGGCCGCTGTAAGATTGGTAAAGAAGGTAACAATGCCCATGCGGTCTATCATACGCAGCAGCGACTTCATTTTGTTGGGGTTGCGTGCATACTCGTAGTGGTACCTATTGAGCAGGTATACGCAGTTGGGTATGCCTATCACCACTACCAGTGGTGGTATCAGTGCTGTGAGCAAGGTTATCTTATAACCCAGCAACACAATAGTACCTACCGACCATATAACCCCTATAGCTACTACCAGCATAGAGGCCAGCACGGCCACAAATGCACGGAAGAAGATAACCAGAATAACGGCAGTGAGCACAAAGGACATAATGAGGAACAACCTCATTTCTTTTTGCACCTTCATAGCCATTTGTGTGCGTATAAGGGGCAGGCCAGAGTAGTGAATCTCTACATGGTGTTTTTCGCCAAAGGCATCGCCCAGTGCTACTATGTCGCTGATGATGCCTTCGCGGTACTTAGAGTTGAGCGTGTCTTTGTTGATGCGCACTGCAAGCATGTAGGCGCGGGTATCGGGGTTGTAGAGGAAACCCTTGTACACCGGAAGGTTCATAAAAGTGCGGCGAATACTGTCTACATCGGCAAAGGGAGGTTCGCCGGCCGCAATGGGCATGTCCTTCAGTTTGGAAGTGACCGTATCTTTTACCAACGTTTTGGCATCGGGTATGCTCAGTACGTTTTCTACCGCATTCACTTTGGCTATCTGGCGGGCCAGTATGGCATAGTCGTTAAAGAAGGAGGGTTCGAACAGACTATCTGTCTGCACGCCCACTACCATCAGGTTGCCGTCTTCGCCAAACTGTTTGCGGAAGTTTTGGTATTCTATGAATTTGGGATTGTCGGTAGGTACGGCACTGGTGAACTCGTAACTGAGTTTTACCTGGCTGGCGAAATATCCCATAACGCCGGTAGCGGCAAGCAACCCCACAAGGAGTGCTATCCGGTACTTTATGATGAACGCGGCTATTTTATGCCACATGAGGCTATCTGTGGTTGAGTTATCAAAAGCGGCAAAATTAAGCAATGGATGTGGATTAACTTTTTATTACTCATAACTAAATGTAACCACACAGGCAGTAAAATCGTTTTGCGCTTTGTGGTTCAACCGATAGCCTTAATAAATGTAATTATTATTTTCCGCATAACAGATTTATTCCGTGTAGGCTATACGCCAACGGCCGTTTACCGCAGAAAATTCTGTGCACAAATCCATACATTGCATATGGTAGTTTTTTGTGGTAAATTTGCATTTTCACAGAAAATATCACTATCATTGTAGGGTTTTTCAGTTTTTACAAAGACTAATCAAATTAAATTGCCTTTTATGAACAAAACAAAGCTACTCTTAACTCTTGCAATACCAGTATTACTCGGTCAGGGCGTTCAGGCACAGACTCGTCTGACGGCGGCTGCACATTGGACACACAATGGTGCTGAGTTCAAGCGGACAGACTCTACCGCTTATAACTACTATTCATCTGCAAGGGGTGGCGATTTGAAGAATCTTCTGAAGTTTGACAATGCTTCCATGTGGAACTTTGCAGGAGATACTCTGAACAATGACATGCGTTGGGTTCAGGAGTTTGATGCGTCGAACAGACTGACTACCAAGGTGTCTCAGAAGTGGGATGCACCTACTACTGCTTGGGTAAACGAGTTCAAATATATATATACTTACACCAGCACCGGCAAGGTAGCTACTATGGTGGTACAGCATTGGGATGGTACATCGGCCTGGATAACAGACTCTAAGAATGTATACACTTACAATGCCGCCAACCAACTGTCTTACGACCAGTTTCAACTATGGGATGGCATAAGTGCCTATGTGCCCGCCAAACAAGTTACTTACTACTACGACATGGCTGGTAATTTGATTAACGAAACCAATAACGATTTCGTATCATCTACCCCTGTATTCACAAGCAAGGCAGATTATACCTACAACACCGCCAACAAAATGCTGACTGCTACGCACAGCACATGGAATGGTGCCGGATGGGATAATACAGAAATGTATACGCATACTTACGATACATCTAACAGAAAAACATCGGAACTGCACCAAAATTATGTAGGTACGGCCTTCGAAAACGACATGATGAAGTTGTTCAGCGATTTCACTGGTTCTAACCCCGGTACAGAAATAGACCAGGTGTGGGATGCTGCCGGTTCAGGTTCGTGGAAAGATACCCTTAAATACGCTTATACATACAACAGTGGCGGCCAGCTCACAAGCGCAACCCGCCTGTCTAACGACATCAGCATCGGCTGGACAAATGTAATGGGCGATACCAAAGTCAACTACTACTATGCCACATTTACATCGGTTAAAGATGTACGTGCCAATGGTGGTACTGCCAATCTGTACCCCGTACCTGCAAGCAACTCAGTAAACATTAGCATCAAGTGGAACGAAGCGCAGAACAGCGTTATCGTTATCACAGATATGCTGGGCCGCCCTGTAGTAACCCGCAACCTGAATGCAGGTACTACAGAAGCTACTATCTCTGTAAGCGAACTGGCAACAGGTAACTATCTGGTAAACATCAACGGTGCCAATGGTGGCAGCGTGGTGAAACAAATAGTTGTAGCCCACTAATATAAAATTGCATAGATGCATTTATAGCCCCGGAACATCCGGGGCTTTTTTTGTGCCTGCTACATTGGGGGCGATAGTAATACCATTTGATTTGAAAATGTGGAATAGAAAAGTGTTTTCATCACAGGAGGGCCACAAAGATTTACGGACGAAGTTATGGCGTAAAGCCCCATGTGCTGTTGCACAAATATCAAGTCTGAATAGAGTAAGTATCCTGTTCTGTTGGTATTATTTTTCACTTTAACCAACTAATGCAATGTTTTTACCGTCTACATTGTTTTTGTGCATATCATATATTCTGTTACCTTTACATACAACTGAAGCCTTATGAGAAAATTTTTTGCCGCACTGGCACTAAGTATATGTGTTGGTAACATTAACGCACAGATTGTTGCACCCACAGGTGCGTGTCCCGGTACGGCAGTACCCTTTAGTAGCAGTGTGCCTTCGGTAACCTACCATTGGGATTTTAATGGTGTCAGTGTAGACCAACCCATATCGCCCATGTCGCCCATGGCCAGTGGGTTGCCATCGCTATCATGGACGTGCTTTATGAAAGATGGCCCCAACTACTACATGTTTGCCACCAACTATGGTACTGGCAACATAACCCGGCTCAACTATGGCACCAGCATCTACAGCACACCCGTAGTAACCGCCTTGGGCAGCATGGGCGGCACGGCATCATTTACCGAGTGTATAGACCTTGCCAGGGATAGTGCCACCGGCAACTGGTATGGGTTGGTGGTAAATAACAGCCAGATGATAGTGCTTAGTTTTGGTAGCTCGCTCAGCAATACACCCACCAGCACCGTAAACACTTATATACAAATACGCTGGGCGCATCAGGTCACCATTAAGCGTTGGCATGGCAACTGGCATGCCTTTGTAGCCAACAGAAATGGCGGCATTACCCGGTTCGATTTTGGTTCTGCACTTACCAACACACCCACCATCACCGATTTGCCTATGGTGGGTGGCATAGCCCATCCATGCAACTTTAGCCTGTACGAGCAGAACGACCAGTGGTACATGATTGTTACCAACCTGATTAACGCAAACCTTACCAGACTTACGTTTGGCACCAATCTGCTGAACAATACACCCACCGGAGCCTTGATAACGCCACCTGCCGGTGTCTTGAATCTGCCCCGCACGGTATTTCTGCTCAAAGATTGTATGAATCACTTGCTGGGTTATGTCATCAACGAAAGCGGTGGCGTGGTAAAACTCAATTTTGGTGGCAACATCAATAGCACCCCTATATTTACGGCTGTAGGTACTACGGGGCAAACTGCGGTGCCTTCCGGCTCGCCATGTGCCGTGGCTGATACCCTGTTTTATCTTGTGCCCAGTTATTCGGGTGGCTCGGTGGTAAAGTTCCGTCCGTTCGACCTCACACCCGGCACCACTTTATCCTATTTCAATAGTGCGGTATCACATACATTCCCAACAGCAGGCACGTTCGATGTTTCTGTGTTTCATGATATGGCACGGCCTTCAGGCCCATCGGTGTCTTGCGGGTCGTACATGGTAGATGGGGTGCCCATATCTGGCCCCACTACATTGTGCAAGGGAGGGAATGGAGTGCTTACCTCTGCTACACCCGGTGGTACATGGAGCGTGAGCCCCGCAGGAGTAGTGGCAGTAGGCCCTGCCACGGGTGTTATAACCGCATTGGCCCCCGGCACAGCAACGGTTACCTATACTACTGGTGGTGCCTGTGCCAGTACGCTTGTAGTAACGGTAGCGGCAATTGCCATAACGGCTACGGGCCCTGCGGCAGCGGCTCCGGGCAGTACGGTAACGGTAACGGCTACGGTAACGGGCTATGGCCCTACCGGCTATTACATGAACTGGTACCGCAATGGTACCTACGAAGCTACTACAACAACGCCCACATATTCTTTTGTAAAGGGCACCGGTACCGACCTCATAAAGGCCACTGCCGTAGCCGCCAGTACCGAGCTGATGTTGTGTAATGACAGCGCATGGGCTACCGTGAGCATTGCCGACGATGGCACTGGTGTGGGGCGCACTACAGGCATGTTGCCGGGTATGCAGCTGTTTCCCAATCCTGCGGGCAAGGTGTTGCACCTGCAGGTGCCGGGTGGGGTAGCGTACAGTGTACTGTCGGCAGATGGCAGAGAACTGTTGCGAGGAGATGTGTACCGGGATGAGGCTACCATTGCTACTGGTGTGCTGCCACAAGGTGTGTACCTGCTACGTGCTACCGATGTGAATGGTGGCGTAGGTGTTACCAGATTTGTGAAGCAATAAATTGATAAGAAATAATGCAAGCCGGCTACTACTGTTCTATTGTTTGTGGACATTGGTAGCCGGCTTCTTATTCATGGCGGGGGACATTTGGCGATTTTGCTGTCAGACTTACTGAAACTGTAACAGTACAAGCCAAGTGATACAGCCACTGTGGTATATTTGCAAAAACAATGCAGATGAGGCCGATACAATGGCATAAAAAGTGGGCAGTAGTGTGTGTAGTAGCCATGGCTGCATCCTTTAGTAGTTGCCACGACGAAACACAGACCGGGCCCATATATGCTACAGATTGTGGTAACTATCTGGTGGGTACCTATGCCGGCAGCGACTATTGTGCCTCTACCGGCCAAACCAACTATACCTGCAACATAATGGCCAATACGCCTACCAACATACGCCTTAGCAACCTTGGGGGCATACAGGTAAATGCCGTGGTAGACTGTGCCGAAAATACCATTACTATACCCACGCAAACAGTGGGCAACTATTCTATATCGGGTAGTGGTACCTATACTGCCAACCGTATTGTTATCAATTGGAGTGGTATTACTGCTGGTGTACCCATCAATTGCAGCACTACCTATACACGGTAGTGGGTTATTATTTTGCGTCTTCGGGTATCAGCATAAACTCCAGTCCATCGGCTACATCGCCTTCGGTACCCTCTTTTATGTGTATCGGCAACAGATCGGGGAATGCTTGCAGGTGCAGGCGCGATAGTTGTGCCGCATCGGGGCGCACGGTATAGTGGCCCGGCTTCAGGCCCAGATAGTTGAAATAACCATCATTTTCACTTACCGTACGGGCTACCAAACGGCCTTCGGTATCGTAGATACACATAACTATTTGCCCTTGGCCGTGTGCATCCAGTTTTTGTTGCAGGGAGGGCACCCGCAATGTCATGCCGGCTATTTCGCCCACTACCATTACCGGCACCCTTATAAGGGTAAAGTTGTTGGGGCTCACGGTAACATTCATGGTTTTGTGTTTCAACTGCCACGATATATTGTCGAAACTGTTGCGTATCAGCTCCACATAGTAGGTATTGTATGGCTCCAGATCCATAATGCGTATCATGGTGTCTTTTTCATCGTAGGTGGTGCGTCCTCCATTCATCTGCACGCGTAGGCCGGGTACACGGTTTTCTCCAGTATCGCGTATGCCGTTGCCATTTACATCAAGAAAGGTTTCTATGGCTATGCCACCCTTGCTTACCCCTGTACGGTTGCCGGCATGCAGGTAGCCCGATTTTTTGTCGGCTACTATACTGCCCGATGCGGCTTGTATGCGGCTGTAGGTATTGTTAGAGCCGGAAAGGACAGAAACAGCCGTTTTGGCAAATGCAAGGTCGTAGCGCACACCCAGCAGTATGTTGCGGTTTTTTATGTTGTAATATTCTTGCCATGCAAGGCTCACAAAACCCTTCCCTTTTATGTTTTTCTCCAGTGTCAGTTTTGAGAAAACAGGGGTGTTGGTTTTATGGTCGTATTGTAGCTGGGCGGTTGTGAGCAGCCTGTGGGGCAGTGGCATAGTGCCCGATATGACACTGTAGAAATAGGGGTTGCCCGACTTAAGGAACGATGTAAATGTACTGAGGTTGACACCTACACGCCCCAGAAAGCCGGTAAGGGCCATTTCAGAGTTGGTATACTGGGTGTAGGGCAGTACTATCTGATCCATGGTAAGGCGTGCAAATACCGAAAACCGTTTTGCATTGATGGGCATAGATATTGTGGCCTTACGTTCTTCGCTAAAGTTGAAGAAAATAGCCTTTTGTCCTTCGGCAAAGTTGATATAATCAAACTCTAACTGCATGCCGGTGGGCATACGGTAACTGAGCACTGTGCGCGAGCGTGCGCCATATGCATATTCCGATGACAGTAATAAGCGTGGTGCCAGCCGTATAGATGTATTGACAAATGGCATCATGGCACCCGATGTTACCGATGACAGGTACTCGTTGCCACCGCCTACTGTTATGTGTGGCGACAAGCCATATTTCATGCTCAGGCGAGAAAATTTGCTATCCTTGCCATCTTCTACAAGGCCACCACTGGCCGAGTATTCGAATGTTTTGCGGGGTACAAAGCTAAACGGTATGTTGATGAACTGCCTGTTGGTACGTACCTCGCCATAGGGGCCGTAAAATTTGAGTAGTACATTGGTAAGCCCGTATATCAGCGGCACCTCAAAGGTGTAAAAACCCGACTCATTGGCGCGTGTATAGTCTACCAGCACATCATTTACATATAGCTCCACCGTCCAGCCTGGCTCTGTGGTATTACTCAGGGTGTAGGTACCATACGCTTTTTTGTACAGGGTCGATATGTTGGACACCTGTACGCCCACTACCGGCGCATAGAGAGTGGCGGTAGACTGGGTAAATATTTTACCTGCTGTAACCTGCCGTAGTGCCTTATTTTCGTTATTCACATGGCGCCACTGGTAGAACTGTAGTTTTTCGGTAAATGCCTGCTGGCTGTAGTAATTGATAGAGGTATTGAGCTCGCCACCGGCCAATGCGGCACCCATACTCACGTTTACAGTAGTCAGGTCGCCCCCCTGCGATTGTTGCGCCGACATAATGGCCCAATCGGCCATACCAAAGTGAAAGAAGGGACGCAGGCGAGCCACATTGGTATCGGCTTTTATGTCGCCTTTCAGTCGGCTTATGTTGCGGCGCATCATATCGAGCCGGGCCTCGCGTATGGCAGGTAGTTCTTCCTTAGATTCCATTGTTACTACCAAACGGCGGAAGTAGAACATCCCATCAAGCCCAAAGATAGATTGAAAGTACCGAAGGTTGAGGTAGAGCCCGGTTTCGTTACGCAGAAAACCATGGTCCGATACATCTATGGGTTGGCCCCGAAAGTATATTTTTTTACCGGGTTTGTCCAGCAGAAAAGAATCGACCTCGGTAAGATAAAACCCCCTGATGGTATCGAGCGAGGGATAAATGATGTTGCGTATTTTGATGAAATCGAATACCGGGCCAATGGCCAGATACACATCTTTGTCGAGATACAAGGCCGGTATGTCGGCACTGCCTATGCCCTTTACCTCAAGGCTCACAGATATCTCGTCCGGATAATCTTCTTCGTTTTGTGCATGAGCTGGTACAGTAGCGGCCAGCATAATTACGATGCCTGCCCATATACACAAGGTGTGCCTGCATAGGTGCAGGCGCAGTAGCTGATGGATGTATGTACAGGCTTTGTAACGGTGGTGCATGCGTATGGCGAACAAGATAAAATATTTTCTTTGGGCGGGCTATTCCTGAACAAATGTGACAAAAAATGAGCCGCTATATGCCCCTGTAGGGTTGGCTACGGCACTGCCCACTGTAAGGGTACCCCCTATGGTGACGGTGGTAGTGGCTGGTGGTGTAGCTGTGGTAACCAATGGCGAGCCCGGCAAAGAACCACCAATGTGCATAGACATAGAGCCACCTGCGCTACCGGTAAGTGTGGCATCGGGGCCATTGAGTATAGATACCAATGTGCCTGGGTTGGCAGTGATGTCGAAACTGGCAGGTCCATATACATAGCCCAGGTCGGCAAGAATAACCGCGCCGGTGGCTGTACGCACCCCTGCTGCCGATACTGTAACCGAGCCGCCCGAAGAGGTTTGGAAGAATGCACCAAAACGCAGCCCCAATGCAGGATTGAAGGAGACAGACATAGGGCGCGGTGGCGGCTGCTGGGCTTTTGCTGCGTAGCCCGACGAAGCTAACAGCACTATAGCTGCCGCTATGCGGGCCATGATGCTGCTGGTCTTACGAAGGTTAATGTGGGTCTGCATGTTGTTGTTCTGAGTATGTTGTTCCTTGCGCTATTCAATGGTTATGTTGCTGTACCTGTATTTGGTAACGTGCTGCTATACAGGTACTATGTCATTGTTATTTTAGCGATATTTCTATTTCTCTTACTACTGGTGTTTTGTCGTTGGTTTGCAGGTTGTAGGCAATGCGTATTTTGCCCTTATGGGGGTCAAAAGGTTTGTCATCATCAAGCTCTACCCTAAACCTGCGTAGTTTGTTGGGGGTATATACACCAACGCCTTTTACGTTTTTCAGTAGTGTTGTTTTGCCCTCGGGCGACACGTGTTGTATTACCAGATCGCCATATACCGACATACTGCCCGTACGGTTGAAGGTGAGGCCAACAATGTGCTTTTTATTGTCGCCGGTGGTCAATGAGGCATCGGTAAGCGATACGTTGGCATCGTTTTCGCCCACACGTATGATGACTGGCGTGGTGATACCGAAGATTGGTTTCAGTTGTATGGAAATTTTGGCACTGTCTTTTTTTGAATTTTCGCCCAGTGGCTTTTCATCGGGTACGGCACGGAAGTACAGGTGCGAGCGATACTCGCCGGGCTCCATGCTGCTGGTTTTCATGAGCTGTATTTTTACCACCTGAGACTCGTTGGGGGCCAGTGTTACCTTGCGCGGAAAGAAGCGCATGTAGGGGCCGGCAAAACGCTGGCCGGTATCGGGGGTGGTGATGGTTTCGAAGGAGCCATCGTCCTTCATGCGGATGTCTACAATAGAAACCGAGTAGGTAGCAGTGTCTTTGCCTACATTGGCAAGGCTTATTTCCTGCGATTTTTTACTACCTTCAAATATAACCCTGAGTGGAGAAATGAGGAGATCGCCTTGTGCAAAAGCGTTGGTGGTACCGATGAGCAATAGCAGCGTAGCAGCAAACAATTTGCCCAATTTGTAGTAATAGCCACCTGTAGTACCGGTAATGTGTGCTGTGCTCATGCTTCAATGTAGTTTTTGTACCTCAAAGGTCTTAAAAACATGCTACATTATTAGCTGACCAGGCGCAGTTATTCAATTATAATTCACGATAACCGGTACGCCGGCTGCATTGGTGTAAACGCCGGGCGTTTGTGCAGCAGCAATATTGAGGGTAGCACCTACCAGTAGTGTCTGGCTGCCTGAGGGGCTAAGTGTACCTGTTGCCGCGGGACTGCTCGTAAAGGCATCTACCAGCAAACTGGCTGTACCGGGCCCGTGCAACAGTGCGCTGGCCGGTAATGTAATAGCGTATGTAAACCCCGGAGCCCCTGACACAACAAAGCTGGCTGCTGATATGGTGCCGGCCGTAGCTGGCAAGGTAACGCCGGTACCGCCTGTAATGCGGGAGCCATCGGGTACCAGGGTGATGGAACCACCCGCTGTAGCCGATGAGGCTGCGTTACCAAAATTCATATCTACAGTTTTTGCCATGCTGATGGGGACTACGATACTGGCTGCGGCAGACGCTATGGCGGTACTTTGACCGGCGCATGGATGCTGGCCTGCTACAACTGCTATCAACAAAGCCAATAAGTATTTTCCGTTCATGATGCAATGCCTTTTTCGGTGAAGAATAGACAGTGCTTGCATTGCTGCGCCCAAACTGGCGGTAATGTAAGCAGCGATGCTTTATGTGTATGTAATACTTACATATGGCATCACTACAAATTTACAGAAAAGTTATCGACTTGTTAATTGTTAACAAATTTTTTTTATTGTTTTATGAATCTTTATTGTTGTTATAAATACTGGAAATGGCATTACTGATCATTTCCAAATCACGTTCTCCTTTTTTTATGTAGCCGAGGGCACCTTGTTTTATGGCTTCATCAGCAATTTCTTTGTCGCTGTTGCTGGATATGATGAACAGGCGGATATTGGGGTTGTGCTCGCGCACTATTTGCAACACATCTAATCCATTCAGCGGTTGCATGTCATAGTCCAGAAATATTACATCTGGCGACAGATCCAGTTTGCGAATGCAGTCATACCCGTTATCGAACAGAATATTGTTTTTGAATCCGAGGTTAATAAGGTGCTGGCGATACAGCATGCGGCTGAAATGATCATCATCTACAATAAAAAATTTCATTTTTTCCAACTTTTCCACTTTCATTTCGTTTGATGCATTTATAACCAACTTTGTGCCAGATTTTCAATTTGCTGATTATCAGTTGTTTGTGTTTGATGTGTTATTGAATTGTTTCCAAAAAATAGATGCATTTTCCATTCTGCGGAAATAAAGATTTTCACTAATTTCGCTGTATGGAGCAATTCAGAATATTTATTGTAGAAGACGACCCATGGTATGGCGAAATTTTGGCGTACCATTTGTCGCTGAATCCGGATCATGAAATTTTTCGATACACATCGGGCAAAGAATGTCTTGCCAATTTATCGAAAAAGCCGGGTCTGATAAGCATAGACTATTCGCTGCCCGACATAAATGGGGTAGAGTTGCTGGGCAAGATCAAACAATATAATCCTGATATTCCGGTAATTGTCATTAGCGGACAAGAGGATGTGGGTACGGCAGTAGAGCTGCTGAAGAAAGGTGCTTCGGACTATTTTATAAAGGACAACAATACGAAGGAGCTGCTGTGGAATGCCATAACCCGCATACGCGAGCACCAGTCTTTGAAGAAGGAAGTAGAAGAGCTGAAAGAAGAGCTGGGGCATAAGTACGATTTTGGCAATGCCATAAAAGGCAAGAGTAAGGCCATGATGCGCATTTTTGCATTTCTGGAGAAAGCCGCCCGTACTAATATAAATGTTTCGGTAACGGGCGAAACTGGTACCGGTAAGGAAGTGATAGCAAAGGCAATACACTACAACTCTGAGCGTAAGAAAAAGCCATTTGTGGCGGTGAATATGGCGGCCATACCACGCGAGCTGATAGAAAGCGAGCTGTTTGGCCACGAGAAGGGTGCGTTTACCGGTGCCCTTACGCGCAAGGCTGGTAAGTTTGAAGAGGCGAACAAGGGTACAATATTTTTGGACGAGATAGCCGAGCTGGACCTGAGCCTGCAAAGCAAGATACTACGCGTGCTGCAAGAGCGCGAGCTGGTGCGCGTGGGGGGCAACGAAAAAGTATCGCTGGATGTGCGCCTGATAGTGGCTACCCACAAAAACCTGCTGGACGAGGTGAAGAAAGGTACCTTCAGAGAAGACCTTTTTTACCGCGTAATGGGGTTGCCAATAGAGCTGCCACCACTGCGCGAGCGTGGCGACGACGTGTTGCTACTGGCCAAGTTTTTTCTGGATGAGTTTTGCAAGGCCAATAAAATGCCACTCATGACCATTGCGCCAGATGGCAAGGAAAAACTAATGAAATACAGCTATCCGGGTAATGTACGCGAGCTGAAGGCCGTAATGGAGCTGGCAGCGGTAATGGGCGATGGGCAGTCGGTAAAAGAAGACGACATCTTCTTCGCCAGTGCAGCATCGGGAGACCTTTTTACCGGGGCCGAGAAGACCATGAAGGAATACACAATAGACATTATTCAGCACTTTTTGAAGAAGTATGACCATAATGTGCTGAAGGTGGCCGAGAAGCTGGATATAGGTAAGTCGACGATATATAAGATGATACAGAATAACGAGATAACGCTGAACTAACGTGGATGTTATGACCATCAAGTCGTTGCAGGAGGAACTGGAGAAAGAGCGGGCAATACTGAAGTCGGCACGAAACCGTATAGCCATACAGAACAAGGAGCTGGAGGAACTGCGAGCCCGTGTGGGCGGTGGTGTTGGCGATGCACCACGTGGCAACGGCAACGATGCACTCTTTAACAGCCTCATAGCCAATATGGACAATGGGGTACTGGCAATGGACGATAGCCGGAATATAGTAGCACTGAACGATGTATTTTGTCGGTGGTTTGGGTTGCGGGAAAGCAACCGGGCCAATATGGTAGGCAAGAGTGCCGGCCCCGTGCTGGAGCATATGCGCCAGATGGTGAAGGATGCAACCCCTTTTATAGCGGCTATAGACGAGTGCCTTGCGGGGCACCACGATACCACTACGGGCGATGTAGTACTGCAAAGTGGCATGATACTGGGCTTTCATTGCCTGCCGGTGCTGGCGGGTAGCAGAATGGCGGGCTGCATAGTGCGCCTGCAAGACATTACCCGTAACAGAACCATAAGCGATACGTTTGACACACAACGCAAGTTTTACGAGCAGATACTGAACAACATACCTGCCGACATAGTGGTGCTGACACCAGACAACCGGTTTCTGTACGTGAACCCGGTGGCGGTAGGCAACCCCCAGCTACGCCAGTGGATGATAGGGAAAACCCACGACGAGTACTGCCTGTACAGCAACAAGCCAATGCAACTGTACGAGCAGCGTAAAAAAATGTTTGAAACGGTGGTGGGTACCAAAAACGCCCGCGACTGGGAAGAAAAACTGGTGACCGAGAATGGCGATACCGAAATACACCTGCGTATACTGTACCCCGTGCAAGATGCCACCGGCGAGGTGGAGATAGTGATAGGTTATGGCATAAACATTACCGAGCGCAAACGCATAGAAGAGCGCATTGTACAAAGCGAAGAAAAGTACAGGGGCATTATAGAAAAGATGAACCTGGGCATGATAGAAATAGATGCCGAAGAAAAAATAATATATGCCAACCACCGGTTTTGTACCATGAGTGGGTACACGCTGGACGAGCTGATATCAAGAAAGGCAACAGACCTGTTTCTGGAAGGGAATAACCTGAAAAAAACAAGGGCACAACTGTCTAAACGGCGGTACGAGATAACCCATACCTATGAGCTGGCCGTGAGGACAAAGTCGGGCGAGGAAAAGTGGTGGCTCACCAGTGCTACCCCGCTCATAGATGAAAATGGCAGCCAGCATGGCACCATCAGCATACATCTGGACATTACCGAGCAAAAGAAGCTGGAAGACCAGCTGCGTATAGCCAAGGCCGAAACAGAGCGTTCATCAAAATCGAAGGACATATTTCTCACAAATATGAGCCACGAAATTCGCACGCCTCTCAATGCTATTATGGGGCTGGGGCGCCTGCTGAGCAAGAGCGATTTGGATAAGCAGCAAAAAGACTATATAGCCGGCATAGAAAGCGCATCGGCCATATTGCTCGGCATCATCAACGATGTGCTGGACTTTTCTAAGATAGAGGCCGGAAAGATAACGATAGAACAAATTTCCTTCAATCTGGAGAGTGTGCTACAGCAAACGGTAAGTGTGCTGGAGCATAAGGCAGAAGAGAAAGGGCTCACACTATCGTACGAGATGGATAAACGCATTGCTCCAGTGCTGATGGGCGACCCATACCGACTGAATCAGGTGTTTATGAACATGATCAGCAACGCCATCAAGTTTACCGAAAAAGGTTCTGTTTGGCTCAATGCCTGCCTGATAGGCGAGGACGAAGGCAGCCAGAAGGTGCTGGTAGTAATAGAAGATACCGGAGTGGGCATAAAAGAAGAATATCTGAAAACGATATTTGACAAATTTACCCAAGAAGACGAGACCGTGGTGCGTAAGTTTGGTGGTACCGGTTTGGGTATGAGCATTACCAAGCAGCTGATGGAGCTGATGGGTGGGCAGATAACCATAGAAAGTCAGAAGAATGTGGGCACTACCGTGTCGCTGATATTCAACTTCAAGATAGGCACTGCCCGTGTGTTTGAGAAGAAGAGCACTATTAAGAACGATATAGTAAACATAAAGGGCAAAAGCATACTGCTGGTAGAAGATAACAACCTGAACCGATTGCTGGCAACTACCATACTGGCCGACTATGGGGCGGTGATAACTGAAGCCGAAAACGGGCAGCAGGCAGTAGACCTGATGCGGCGCGGCCAGTACGACATAGTACTGATGGATATACAGATGCCCGTAATGGATGGTATGCAAGCTACCCGCATCATACGCAGCGAAATAAACAAAACCGTGCCCATATTGGCACTCACGGCCAATGCTATAAAGAGCTACGAGCAACAGTTTCTGAGTGCGGGCATGAACGATCTGATATCGAAGCCATATACCGAGATAAACTTGGTGCGGCCCATAGCCCGCTGGCTGAACCGTGGCGACAGCCCACTGCCTGTGGCCAACCGTACAGATGTGCCCGGTACATCGTTTGTGTCTATGGCCCCGGTAGAGTCGGCCCCGGCACAGGTACCCCTGCGCGAGCCCGTAGCCATACCGGCGGCCCCGGTAAGTAGCAGCGAACCTTTGTACGACCTTGGTATGTTGCTGAGTATTGGTAAGGACGACCCCGGCTTTATTACCAAAATGTTGCAGCTATTTGTAAACGAGACACCTCCGCTGGTGCAAAAAATGAAGGATGCTGTACCGGCCAACGACTACGATTCTATACGGTATTATGCACACCGTATGAAGCCATCCATCACCAATCTGGGCATCAAAAGCTTGAAGCAGGATATACTGAAGGCCGAGTTGTGCAAAAACGACGACCCCGAAGTGCCTGCCTGCATAGACCGCCTGCACCATGTGCTTACAGCGGTAATAGAGCAACTGAAGGTGGAGCTGGAAAAGTATAGCAAAATGACGCGGTAAACGGAATCTATACAGCAGCAATGCAGGTGCTTGTATTTTTGCAGCTATAGAAGCAGAAGGAGATGTTACAGGCAGGAGAAAAAGCACCCGCATTCAAAGCGGCAGACCAAAATGGAACCGTACATGCGTTAAAAGATTACAAAGGCAAAAAACTGGTAGTTTACTTCTACCCGCAAGACAGCACACCCACCTGTACCAAGGAGGCTTGCAACCTGAGAGACAACTACGCCTTGCTGGCCGAAAAAGGCATTACCATACTGGGGGTAAGCCCCGATGACGAAAAAAGCCACCAAAAATTTGCCACAAAGCAGGCATTGCCCTTTACCCTCCTGGCCGATACCAACCTCGCAATGGCCAAGGGGTTTGGTGTGTGGGCATGGAAAAAATTTATGGGCCGCGAGTATTGGGGCATACTCCGAACCACCTTTCTCATAGACGAAAAAGGAAAAATAGCCCATGTTATAGAAAAAGTAAACAGTGCCAACCACGCCCGGCAGATATTGGAAACATGGGGCATGGTGTAGTGGCCCTACCCTGGTTGGCATAAAGTTATAACACCCAGTAGGGCATGTCAGTGATGTGGTAAACAATACGGTGTATATGGGTAGTTATAATAAATTGTTGTGCAATAGTAGCTGTGTATAAAATATTTCCGTACTTTTCGCACATGAAACGTATACTGTTTTCTGTTGTGGTGGTGTTGCTCTCCTTGTCGGCACAGGCCAATAGCTTTTATTTTGCATGGAATGGCATAGGTGTTGCCACCAAATTCAATTACAATATAGGCGGTAGCTATGGTGCCTATTACTATCGCGGTGTGGCCCGTGGTTTAGGGCTGGGTACATACGAGTTTTATCAGACAATCAATACCTATTACAGCCGCGAGGAGCGTGCCACGGTAGGGCAAAGCATACGCACATCCATCCAATACAGGTTCTTTTCGCCCATGATAGTATTGCAGATGGAGCCTACCGGCCAGTTTCAGATGTATTTTACCGGTGGTATAGGCGAGTTGCAGAGTGGTGGCGAAGCCATACAAAAAAAATGGTCCAGAGCAGCATGGGCACCACAAACCTACGACAGCACTATAGATTTTACCAAAATACTCAGCAAGTATACAGTGCGCATGGGCTTTGGCTTCACACAGTTTGCCAAACTGGGGCGCAATTTCCATTTGTTTGTCAACGAAGATTTTGGGTTTATGGCCACCCCCATTGCCGATGCCAGTGGTGGGCAGTTTGCCGGGTTGCGTACCAACCCTGCCAACATATTGATGCCCAGCTACGCATCGCTGCGGGTGGGCATAGGGCTCATTACACACTCTAAGGAAAAACGCTTCCCGTGGCGTTTGTATGCCGGTAAAAACGATCCTGGTTTTTAGAACCTACTGTTGTGATAGCGTTTTCGATCGATTAGATGATTTTTTATTTTAATTTATTGTGCGTTTTCGCTATCACAACTGATATTATTTTCGTATCTTTCGCCCCGGTATGAGCAATCATACCTTTTTTTGTCTGTATTACAACCCGCCTGCCACTACCGGCTGCGGCAATAAGATGAACCCTTAGAAAAACAAGAATAGTACATGTTTGCATTTATCGAAGGTGCTGTAGCACATAGTTCGCCCTCGCTGCTGTACCTCAATGTACAGGGGGTGGGTTACGAGGTTCACATCACCCTGCAGACGTATGCCCGCATACAACATCTGGACAAATGCCGGTTATATACCCACTTGCAGATACGGGAAGACGCATGGGTGCTGTATGGCTTTGCCGATGAGGATGAGCGCGCCACCTTTCGCTTGTTGCTGGGTATAAGTGGTGTGGGTGCAGCTACAGCCCGCATCATACTATCTTCTATGACCACTGCAGAGCTGGAGCGCGCCGTGAACGGTGGCGACAACAAGGCCCTGGAGCGTGTAAAAGGAATAGGGGGCAAAACGGCACAACGCATCATACTGGAGTTGAAGGGTAAACTAACACCAGGTGCAGGTAATATAGCCAGTATGGCCCCGGCACACAATACCATGCAGGAAGATGCGTTAATAGCCTTGGTGAATCTGGGTATTGCGCGGGCTATGGCAGAGAATGCCATCAAAAAATTGGGCGATACTTCGGCACTGACCGTAGAGGAAATCATTAAACAGGCACTACGGGCTTTGTAACAAGTGAAAACAGGGTACAAGTTGAAGGGGAGCAATCATTTAGGGTTAAGGCTGGTGTTGTTGATAGCATTGGTGGTGGCAATAGCCAACGCCACGGCCCGTGGCTTTCACTTCCCCTATGTGCCCTTTGCACCAGACGTAGATAGTGTTGCCTACAAAGACAGTGTGCGCCGGGCCGATAGTATAGCCAAAGCTTTGGCAACTAACACAGATATACCCCCTGATTCCATCAAACTAAAATTTCCCATTTACGATAGAACGGGCAACCCTATGGAGGACCTGAACAGGCCCCCCAGTTTAGATTTGAATGATCCTAAAAATGTATCGCGTCAGTTCGAATATGATGCAGACTCTAACCGCTATTTGTACAACGCCCGCATAGGAAAAGATTATCTTAGCAACCCCACCTACCTGACCATGGACGAGTACATGAAGTACCGTGCCAAGCAGGAGGACGATGCCTATTTTCAGCGAAGGCTCGATGGTTTGACCCAGTTCAACAAAACACCCGAATTGCCCCAGATGTACAAGGAGGGACTCTTCGACCGCATATTTGGTAGCAGCACCATAGCCGTGAAACCACAAGGAAATGTGGATGTGACCTTTGGTGGCAACTGGCAGAATATAAAGAACCCCACACTGCCCATACGTGCCCAGAAGTATGGTGTCTTCGACTTCGATATGCAGATGAACATCAATCTGCTGGCCACCGTGGGCGACAAACTGAAGCTCAACATCAGCAACAATACCAAGGCTACCTTCGACTATCAGAACATACAGAAGCTGGACTATAATGGCAAGGAAGATGAAATGCTGAAAAAGATAGAAGCGGGTAACGTAAGTTTTCCGCTCAAGGGTAGCCTCATCAGTGGTGTGCAGTCTTTGTTTGGTATCAAAACACAGTTGCAGTTTGGCAAGCTGTGGGTAACGGCGGTGGTGTCTCAGCAAAAGTCGCAGCGCAAGAGCCTTACTATACAGGGTGGGGCACAGGCCCAGCAGATAGCCATAAAGGCCAATAACTACGAAGAGAACCGTAACTTTCTGCTGTCTCAGTACTTTGTAAACAACTACAACAAGGCACTGAAAGACTACCCCATCATCAACTCGCTGGTCACTATCAATAAAGTAGAAGTTTGGGTAACCAACCGTACAGGTGCGGTGGCTGGCGTGCGCGATGTGCTGTGCTTTATGGACCTTGGTGAAAGTGACCCCTACCTGCCTACCATGAACAATGGTGGCGGTGGTATACCCGGCGGCCTGCCCGACAACCGGGCAAACAGGCTCTACAACCAATTGCAGAACAACCCGGCTGGTCGTCAGCAAAAGTCGGCATCCAATACGGCTACAGGTCTGGGCCTTACCCCGGTGCAGGACTTCGAGCGTACCACTGCCCGCCAACTGGCACCCACCGAATATACTTTCAATCCACAGTTGGGCTACATTATGCTGAATACGCAGATGAACCCCGACGATGTGCTGGGCGTAGCCTACCGTTATACCTATCGGGGCAAAGTCTATCAGGTGGGCGAGTTTGCCGCAGACCTGCCGCCCGACACATCTAACCCCAAAGTAATATTCCTGAAACTGCTGAAGGGTACATCGCCACGTACCCGCCTGCCCGTATGGCGGCTGATGATGAAGAACGTATACGCATTGGGTGGTTTTGGCGTGTCTAAAGAGAACTTCTCGCTCAACATTATGTATCAAGACCCCGGCGGTGGCGAAAAACGCTACATGCCCGAGGGTACCAAGGGGGGTACGCCATTCCTTACACTGTTGAATCTGGACCACCTGAACGTACAGAACGAGCCGCGCCCCGATGGTATTTTCGACTTTGTGGAGGGAGTTACCATCAATACCCAGCAAGGCAAAATCATCTTCCCCGTACTGGAACCGTTCGGTCGCGACCTCTTGCCCGCCGTAGACAGTAACCCCGTACTCACACGCCGGTACATCTATCAGGTTTTGTACGACTCTACCAAGTGGGTAGCACAGCAATACCAGCAGCAAGACCGCTACATTATGCGCGGTACCTACAAGTCATCGTCATCGTCCGATATCTTTTTGGGCGGTTTCAACATACCTCCCGGTTCGGTAACGGTAAGTGCCGGTGGTACCAAGCTGGTGGAGAATCAGGACTACTCTATAGAGTACGGTTTGGGCCGTATCAAGATACTGAATACAGGTATCCTCAACAGTGGTGTGCCCATCAACATATCGTACGAGGACAATGCCACCTTCGGTTTTCAGATGCAGAACTTTACCGGCCTGCGTATGGACTACTACAAGAGCAAGAATCTGACGCTGGGTGGTACCATGATGCGGCTGAAAGAACGGCCTTTTACCCAAAAAGCATCTTTTGGCGAAGACCCCATACAAAATACCGTGTTGGGGCTCGATGCCAATTACCAAAAAGAAATGCCTTCTTTGACGAGGTTGGTCGATAAACTCCCTATCTACTCAACCACGGCACCATCCTTCCTCAACTCCAACATAGAGGTAGCAGGTTTGCTGCCGGGCCACCCCAAGCAGATAGCCGCACTGGACCCCGAAGGATCGGTATACATAGACGACTTTGAAGGGGCCAGCAGTACCTACGACCTCAAGTTTCCGGCACAGGCATGGACACTGGCCTCTACGCCATTTGGTGCAGTAAACCGCAACGGGCAAACACTCTTCCCCGAGGCATCACTTACCAACAACCATACCTATGGCATGAACCGTGCACGGCTGGCATGGTACATGCTGGAGCCTACCATGGTAAACCCGGGCACCTCGGTACCGGGCTACATCCGCAACGACTCTAACCAACACTACATACGTTTGGTAGCCATGAAAGAAGTATTCCCCAACAGGAATACGGTTATATTGAATGGTTCGCTCAATACCTTCGACCTTGGTTACTACCCATACGAAAGAGGTCCTTACAACTTCGATGTAACGAATATAGACCCCGACAATGGCCGTCTGCTGAACCCCGAACGTCGCTGGGGTGGTTTGATGCGTTCCATAGATAATACCGACTTCGAAGCATCTAACGTACAGTACATACAGTTTTGGGTCATGGACCCCTTCCTCAACAATGCCAATGCCAATGGAGGTTCTTTATACATCAATCTGGGCAACGTATCAGAAGATGTGATGAAGGACTCTCGTATGTTCTTCGAGAATGGTATTTCCTCACCGTTCGATGCGTCTAAACTCGACACCACTGCTTGGGGGTACGTACCCCGCTTTAGCCAGCAAATAACGCGTGCGTTCGACAACGATAATGCAGCCCGCAAGATACAAGACGTAGGCTTCGACGGCCTTGCCGATGCCAGCTTGCAGGGGCAGCAAAGCGAGCTCACTATTTTTGGCAAATACCTTACCGGTTTGCGGTCCAAGCTGAATGGGGGTGTTAACAGCCCTACATATGTAGCCACCGAGCGCGACCCGGCCAATGACAATTTCCGCTTCTACCGCGACTCTTCTTTTAATGGCCCCAATAGCGACCAGATAAGTGTACTCACACGCTACAAGCGATTCAACAGTCCGGAAGGCAACTCGCCGGTTACAGACCCCAATTCGGCCTACTCTACATCGGGTACTACCATACCAGAGTCGGAGGACATTAACCGCGACAATACCATGAACGAGGCTGAGGCCTACTTTCAGTACCGTATAGACTTTTCTAAAAACATGCAGGTAGGGTCCAACTACCTCATCAACGTGCAAGATGTGCCCAATGGTGTAAAACTGCCCAACGGTACCACTGCACCAGAACGTTGGTATCAGTTCAAGATACCGGTGCAGAACTACGACCGCAGGGTGGGGGGTATATCAGACTTCCGCTCCATTCGTTTCATGCGTATGTTCCTTACCGGTTGGCAAGACAGTGTTTATCTGCGTTTCGCATCGTTGGAGCTGGGCCGTAACCAATGGCGTACCTACAACTACTCGCTGATGACACCTGGCGAGGTGGTGCCACAGCAAAACCAGAGCATTACAGACTTTACCGTACTGTCGGTGAACCTGGAAGAAAATGCACAGCGGCAGCCGGTGCCCTACACCCTGCCACCGGGTGTTGAAAGGCAGCGTACTGCCAACCCGCAAGGGGGCAGTACCAATACCCTGCTCATGAACGAGCAATCGCTGGCATTGCGTGCCTGCTCGCTGCAAGATGGCGATGCCCGAGGCGTATTCAAAGAGGTGAATATAGATATGCGTCAGTTCAGCTATCTGCGCATGTTCCTGCATGCCGAAGAGATGGTTGGCCAGTCGCCCGTAAAGAATGCCGATGTAAGTGCATTCATCCGCCTCGGTGCCGACTTTACAAACAACTATTACGAGTACCGTACACCGCTTACCATTACCCCCGCAGGCACCAGCAATCTGCGCCCCGATATTATATGGCCCGCCACCAACAATGTAAACATTGCCTTGCAAGACCTTGTAAACGCCAAGAAAGAACGCGATGCAAAGGGGTATCCCACCCATGTGCCCTACGAAACAAGAGACTCTAAGGGTAATGTTATCATCATCATAGGTAACCCCAACATAGGCGGTGGCAAAAACATAATGCTGGGTGTGCTGAACCCCAAAAGAACCAACCTGAACCCCGGCGATGACGGCTTGCCCAAGTGTGTGGAGGTATGGATAGACGAAATGCGTATATCGGGCACCAACGACCAGGCTGGTTATGCCGCAGCGGGCAAAATAAGCTTGCAACTGGCCGACCTCGGCAATGTAAACCTGTCGGGTAGTATGCATACCCCCGGTTATGGCAACATAGACCAGAAGATACAGCAGCGTTTTCAGGATATGTACTATCAGTACAACGCAGCTACCAATCTGGCCCTGGGCAAGCTCTTCCCCAAGGCATGGGGCGTACAGTTGCCCCTGTTTGTGGGGTATACCCAAAATGTGAGTAAGCCAAAGTACAATCCGTTCGACCAGGATGTGCTGCTGGACTATGAGTTGGAGAAAGCACCCAACAGCCGTGCCCGGGACAGTATAAGAAATGCAGCTATAGACTTTACCTCTATCACCAGTCTCAACCTGTCTAATGTGCGCATACAGGGCAGCCCTACCGCCAACCCCAAACGCGCACCATGGAGCATCAAGAACTTCGACTTCACCTACGCCTACAACGACCAGTTCAAACACAATCCCTTGCTCGAGGTAGACCGCACTACCACACAGCGATATGGGGTTGGTTATACCTATGCACTCAAGGCAAAGCCAATAGAGCCATTTCGCAAGGCCATCAAGTCGAAGTCGAAATGGTTGACCCCCATAAAGGATATTAACTTCAACCCAATACCATCTACCTTCAACATTCGTAACGACCTGAACCGTGTTACGCAAGAGTTGCAGATACGTAATATAGATGATGGCAGCGGGTACCGCATACCATCAAGTTTCTACAAAAATTTTACATGGAACCGTACCTACTCTTTGCGGTGGGAGCTCATGAAGTCTATGTCGCTCGACTATTCGGCTACCAATGTGTCGCGCATAGAAGAGCCTTACGGACGAATTGATAATCCGGTGAAGCGAGACTCTTTATGGAACAGTATTCTTGGTTTTGGACGAAATAACTCGTTTACCCAAACACTGAACGGCTCTTACACACTGCCGTTTTCCAAGTTCCCAATTACCGACTGGATAAACGCACGTACAGGTTACACAGCCAACTATACATGGACCACCGCACCGCCCATTGCCTATGCACTGGGTAATACCATAGGCAATACGCAAACGAAGACGCTGACCAGCGAATTCAATATGACGCAGCTCTACAACAAGTCGAGATGGTTGAAAGCATTGAATAACAAACCCCGCAAGCCGGGCGAAAGCCGTAACAAAGATTTGCCAAAGTCGGAAGCAGGTAAGTCGGACAAGCTGGGGGCTAAAATGCCGGGGGCAAAGGGTATGGCGGGGTCTATGACCGACAAGCTTGCCGAGGAAAAACTGCCTGAGGAAGAGGGCGACAAGAAAAAAGACAAAAAGAAAAAAGACGAGAAGAGCGATACCGACACGGCAAAGGCACCGGAATCGGATATGGACAAGCTGAAAACAACCTTCCCCAGAATGGACATCTCCAAGTTGACAGATGTGCAGATAGACTCGTTGCTGGATGTGCAGGACGAACTGGAAAAGAAAAAAGCCAAAGAAGAAAAGAAAAAGAAAAAAGCAGCAAAGAAGGCGGCAAGAAAAGCCCGCAAGGCACGCCCGCTGGCATTGTCGCCGGTAGAGCATGTGTTGGGTCATATTATCACCATTGTAAACCGTGTAACGCTGAATGCTACCGAGACACAGGGCACCATACTGCCCGGCTACATGGATAGTACACGCTTTATGGGGGTCAACAATTATTCATCGGCCCCCGGTTTCGACTTTGTGTATGGGTACCAGCCCAACTATGCATGGCTGGCGGCACAGGCGCAGGCTGGTCGTTTGTCGAGAGATTCGTTGTTCAACGCACAGTTCCAGCAGACTTACTCGCGCAATATCAGTGCGCAGGCTACACTGTTGCCGCATAAGTCATTCCGTGTAGACCTTACGCTCACACAAACATTCAGCAAGTCGCACAGCGAGCTGTATGCCGATACGGGTACGGGCACATTCGAACATTTAACACCATACCAAACCGGGGCATTCAGCATCACGCACATATCTACCTACAGTATGTTCCGAAATTCGGGAGTCAACTCGGGTGTGTATAATTCATTCCTTGCCAACAGGGAAATAATTTCGAACCGGTTGGGCCGTAGCAACCCATATACCAATGGCCTGCCAGACCCGTTCAATCCGGGCTATGCCAAGGGGTATGGGCCGTTCTCGCAAGACGTGCTGATACCGTCTTTCATAGCAGCCTATGGTGGCAAAGACCCTACAACTGCTGCCCTTATAGATTATGAGCATAGTACGGTTCGGGCCAACCCCTTCCGTTACTTCCTGCCCATGCCCAACTGGCGTGTTACGTATAATGGATTGTCGAAGATTCCTTTCTTTGCCAAAAAGCTGAACAACTTTGTGGTGAACCATGCCTATACAGGCACTATAGCCATGAATAGCTTTAACTCGTCGCTGCTCTTTGGCGACCTCTATGGGCTGGGCTTCCCATCGTTCATAGATTCCAACTCGCGCAGTTATGTGCCCTATTTTCAGGTGCCCAACGTCACGTTGACGCAGGCATTCAACCCCCTCATTGGGTTCGATGCCGCCTTCAAGAGCAACCTTACAGCCAAGTTTGAGGTGCGCAGATCTAAGACACAAAGCCTGAGTCTTATAGACTATCAGGTGGGCGAAAATGCCAGTACCGAGTATGTGGTGGGTGGTGGTTTCCGTAAAAAGGGTATTCGTTTGCCATTCCCCATTGCGGGTAAAAGGCGTTTGAAGAATGAAGCGGTCTTCAAGCTGGATATAGGTATCAGAGACGACAGGTCGAGCAATACATTCCTTGCCAACAACGTAAGCGTCACATCGCGCGGACAAAAGGTGATACGGGTGAACCCCACTATCAACTATACGGTAAATGATTTGCTGACGTTGCTCATCTTCTTCGATCGCCAGCAGACACTGCCCTATGTGTCCAACGCATTCCCCACTACTACTACCAGAGCCGGGGTTACACTGCGCTTCAACTTTGCACCGTAGTGCTAAGAGCCTGAGAATGAATAGCTGTTTTCCATCTGTAGCCGAGAGTAGTATTCCTGCATTATTGGTTGTATATTGGTAATGGCATAAGACAATATATATGCAGATAAAAGCAGGCACCAGGGCGGTACAATGGCTGATGGCAGTTGGGGTAATACTCTGCCTGCTACAGATATGGCTACCGGGTATGTACCTCACCTGCGATGGTCCCTGTCATGTATACAACGCCCGTATACTGCACGATGTATGGACTGGTGAGGGCAGTACATTTTTTGGCCGTTTTTACGACATTGCCTATACAACAGCCCCCAACAGTCTTACGTCGTTTTTGTTGGCCGGGCTACTGTATATAAGCAAAGGGATTGTTGCCGAAAAAGTATATATAACCCTATATGTGCTGGTGTACATAGGTGGCTTTGTAGCCCTGTTAAGGCGGTTGGGCACCAGCGGTTTCTGGTTGTTGTCGGTTTTCTTGTTTCCATTTACCTATGCCTTTGCCAAGGGCTTCTACAACTACTCTTTTGCCATAGGCCTTTGGTGCTGGATGGTGTGGGCATGGCTACACTACCTGCACCATATGAAGCCCCGCTATGCGGCAGCCTTCTTTGTGCTCAGTGGGCTCGCATTCTTCACACATTTGCTGCCGTTTGTGTTTGGGGTGGCTACCTGTGGGTTGTTGCTGCTATCGCACGTATTGCCCATCCGCGACCCCGAACGGCGCCGGGGGCTGGAGGAACTGCTGCGCAAGGGGCTCACATTTATATTGCTGGTGGCACCCTACCTGCTACTGATGCTCTTGTTTACCAACAGCGAAGGCGGGTTGCAGTTGCAGTTGCGTGCCTATCCGTACCGATTGCTGGAGCTGGTAGAGTTCAAGTACCTCATCAACCTCACCGATGGCGAAAAACCGTGGGCCTTGGTGGCGGGCTTGGTGCTCACAGGCTTTTTTGCAGCAACGGTTTTCAGGGCCATGCGCCCCTTGCGTTTGCACCGGTACGATGGCATACTGGCTGCCATGGCATTTGTAGGCTTCGTATATGTGCTCTTCCCCGAGCAGTTTATGGGGCGCATGCTCATTATTAGCATTAGAGCGCAATTGTTCATATATATACTTATTGTTTGTTTTGTGGCTTACAGGCAGCCAGCAGGCAAATGGAAGGACCGGGGAGGATTGGCCCTGTTTGCGTGCTTCCTGCTGCTCAGTGCAATCCGGATACACACCCGTATATCCACCAATGAAGCCATGGGCGACTACTTGTTGGTAGCACCCTATGTGCAGCCCGGTAGCGTGGTATTGCCGCTCGACCTCTCGCCCACCGGTACCGATGTAGAAGGAAAAGAGATAACCCCCCGCAACTCGTTGTTCCACCATGCATCGCACTATCTGGCGGCCGACAAGCAACTGATAATGCTGGATAACTACGAGGCCAATATGGGCTACTTCCCCGTACGGTGGCAACCCGATGTAAACCCCTACAACATCATGAGCCGCAACGCGGGTATAGAAGGCTTGCCCCCCTATGCCGAGATAGGCACATGGGAGCAACGTACTGGCCAGCCGGTACGTTATGTGTTGCTATGGGGCAATGTGGGCAAGTACACCGCCAATCCCGACTTTGCCCGGCTGATGCAGGAAATAGCTGCCGGCTACAATGTACGGTACCAATCGCCAACGGGTAGGGTGGTGCTTTATGAGCGAAAAGGGCATTGATTTCTAAAGCTATACTACCCAGTGGCGGCAAGTGCGCTAAACTGTCTACCTTTACAGGCTAATAAAGAGTGATTATGGAGGAAACTAAACGGCAAAAGCAGGTGGCCAAGGTGCTGCTGGAGGAGCTGAGCGATATATTCAGAAGAGAGGGTATGAATATGGTAGATGGTGGTATGGTATCTATATCGAAGGTGACCATTACCCCCGACCTGTTGGAAGCACGTGTGCACCTGAGCTTTTTTCAGGTAAAAGATGCAAGAGAGTTGCTGACGCAGATACGCGAGCGTGGCTGGGAGTGGCGCAAGCTGCTGGGTATGCGCGTCAAGAATCAGTTGCGTAGGGTGCCCGAGCTGGCATTCTTTGCCGATGATACCATGGACCATGTGTTTCGCATGGAGGAAATATTCAAGCAGATAAGCGACGAGCGCAAGGCACACGGCAACAGCGAATAGCAGATGAACAGAACGCTCATTTGGCAGTTGGCATGGCGATACCTGCGTGGCAGGCGCACTACCAATGCGGCCCCATTGTTATCGAGGATCAGTATTGTGGCCATAGCGGTAAGTACCGCTGCCATGATAGTGGTCCTTTCGGTGTTTAATGGTATGGAGAGTTTTGTGAAGGAGCTGTACACGGGTTTCTACCCCGATATGAAGGTGACCGTGCAAAAGGGTAAGTTCTTCCAACTGACCGGGGCACAGTATGAAGCTGCCGCACGCATAGATGGAGTACGGGGTATAACGGCCGTGCTGGAAGACAATGTAATAGTGACCAATGCCCATAGCGGGGTGCAGAAAATAGCCCGGCTGAAGGGCATAGACAACCACTATATAAAGGTAAACGAGATAGCACAGTACATAACGGGCGATATCACCGTATCGGCCGGTAACCCGAACACGACTATTGGTGGAGCCCGGCTGATGAATGAGTTGGGGGCCGACATCAACAATGTGTTCAGTACGGTGCAGATATGGTATGGCAATGCCGATAATACGAACTTTATTGCCAATCCCGAATCGGCCTATAGGCATTTGGAAGTACACCCTGCCGGGTTGTTCCGTATATCAGACGAGTTTGACGATAAGTACCTGCTGGCCGCACTGCCGCTGGTGCAAACACTGTTTAATGCCGGCTCGGCAATATCGTCGGTAGAGATGAAGGTGGAGCCCGGCAAGGCCGAGGTAGTGAAGAAGAAGCTGAAAACCCTGTTTGGCGAAGGCTATAAGGTGTCGGACAGGTACGAGCAAAATCAGGCCATGTTTATGGTCATGAAGTCGGAAGGGTGGACAATCTATGCCATATTGGTGATGGTGCTGCTCATTGCGTCCTTCAATATGGTGGGGGCTATGTCGGTAATGGTGCTGGAGAAACAGCGCGATATAACCATACTACGCGCCATGGGTGCCGAACCTGTAACCCTGCGGCTCATATTCCTCACAGAGGGGGTATTGTGGTCTATGGTTGGTTGTGCATCGGGCTTGGTGCTGGGCCTTTTGCTGTGTGCAGCCCAAATGCAGTTTGGGCTGGCCAAAATAAATGGCTCCTTCCTGATGGATGCCTACCCGGTGGAGCTGCACATTGCCGACTTTCTGCTGGTAACGGGTACGGTACTGGTAATAGGGCTGGTGGCCTCGTGGTACCCCGCATCGCGGGCGGTAAGGGCGTGGAGCACGCTGCGCTCGGTATAGTATAGTTTTCCTTACTATTTTTATTGGTAATATGAAAAAGAACCCTTGGGCCATAGGGCTGCTGGTACTGTGCCTGCTGTGTGTGGCTGGTACCGTGGCCGATATACTGAGTGGCGATACGGACACTATGGGTGGTGCGCTGTCGGCAGTAATGATGGCCGGCTATGGAAGCTGGTGGGCGGTACTGCACAAACGTACACGCAATAGAGTACTGGATGGCCCACCCCGTGGGCTGAATGCGCCACTGCCCACAGGAACGATGCTACTGGGCCTGCTAACGGTGATGATGGTGGGCAATGTACTGGGTGCGTTGGTACTGGGCAATATGAAGAAGCAGGTGTATTTGTGCCATCGGTACTGTTTTTTGCGGTGCCTGCCGTATTGTTGCTGCGCAAATATATGGAGCGCAACCACCGCTATAGCCGGTTGATGGAAGAGCTATATGCCTTACCCCAACTGAGGGGGCAGGAGTTCTTTATAACGCCTGCCGGCTACATGGGTTTGGCTATGAATGTGAACGCACGTCAACTGGCTCTGGTGGCGCACGGGCAACCCATAATGGTGCTGACACCTACCGATATAAGCCACTACAAAATACTGACCTATACCCAATTTGTAACAGGTGGGGTATATGCGCACGACAATCATTTGCACGAGGCTCCCTCCTATCAGATAGCCAGTATGTGACCCTGCGCTTGCATTTGGTGGGGCAACGCGGGGCCGAATTCAGTGTAGTGTTTTATGAGCGGTGGCGGTATGTAGAGGTGAAACGCAGGTACAGGCATGCCGTGCTGCACGCTACTACATGGGGCTATCGGCTGGACAGGTTTTTGGGGCGGTAGGTTACTTGCCCGGCATGTTGTGCAGCTCCATGTATAGGTTGAGGTATTGTTCTGAGACTACCTTATGATCGAACCGGGCGGCGTTGCGAAGGCCACGGTTGACGGTGGCACCGTAGAGGGCTCTGTCGCCGGCAAGACGGGTGATGGCATTGCGGATGTCGGTGGGGTTGGTAGGGTCTACCAGCAGGGCCGATCCTTCACCTACCTCGCGCATGGCACCAATGTTGCTGGTAATGACGGGACGGCCTACGGCCTGTGCTTCTATGATAGGCATTCCAAAACCCTCGTAGTGCGAGGCTATATACAACATATCGCACTGGGTATACCGCTGAAATACCTCTTCGTCGGACAGTTTGTTGCTGATGGTGTGCGAGATGCCATAGCTTTTCAGTTTCTCCAACTCGTCGGGTGCGGGCCAGCCTACAATGTCGAGATGTATGCCTACGTTGCGGGTGGCTTCTATAAGCCCATCCAGATTTTTGTGCTTGCCGGAGCCCAGCATTAGTATCACGGGCTTGTCGGCCAACTGGTCTTTGTAGGTGTAGCGGAATACAGGTTTTACCGGGTCGGGTATTACACGTATCTGCGCTTCGGGATAGTGGAAATAGCGTATGAGCTTTTCCTTGGTAAACTCGGACACGACTGTTACTACCGATATATGCCGCAGTGGCAGCGCAAACCAGAAGGTGTGGTAGAACAGGTGTTTGAGCCGGGAGTGTACGGGGTTTTCGTAATAGCCAAAATCGTGAATGGTGAGGATGTTCTTGCGGCCCCGCAGCCCCATTGCCAGAAAATTGACATCGCCAGTAATGTGGTTGATGTCGTTGGCATAGTTGGATGCATTGAGCGTATTGCGCAGGCGCGACAGTTTGGGGTCGCAATAGGCATTTTTGATGGTGGCGCGCCCGGCAAGATCTTCCTTTACAGTTCTGAAGATACCTTCTATAGACACCCCTGTACTGCGGGGCTCGCGATAAAAGTGTGTTACCGAAGGTTTTTTGCTCAGATTCATACCGTAAGGTACAAATATACTGTGTTGTTGTTATGGATGGTAGTGTAGTGGGTTCAGTTATTATTTCATTTCACGAAGTAGCTTCGCTTAATGTAGTGGGCTGTTTGTAAAGACGATCTGTTTTTGCATCGAACGAAAAAACGCGGGTGTCTTTCTTCACAAATCACCTTCTTTCAACGTCAATGGTTGTAACGATAATGTCTGTACAGTGTTCTTTTATAGCATAATATAATGAGTATGAATGTTATGAAACAAATGTTTGTCTGCTACTTGCTCTTAAGTTGTCTGATGGCGGGGCGGGCCACTGCACAGTTGCAGGTAGAAAAGAGCGAAGAGTTAGGGGAGGAGTACACTCGTGGTTTTCATTGCATACTGCAGTTGAAGAGCGGGACCACATTTGCCATGTGTGTAGGTTCTAAGAACAAATACGAAGTGTCGCTTTTTGATAAGAGCCGTAAACGATTTGCGGTAGCGGCCATTACGTGCGAACAAGTGAAGCTCAATGCGGTGCTGCAAGCCATTTATGAGATAAATGGTGAACCGGTAATTTTCTTCAAGGAGTATTATGGACGTACGCCCGCATTGTATCGGCTGCGTTTTCATCCGGGTACGGGGGCACTTATGGCAGAAGACAAGATCTATGAATTTCCCAAATTGGGTATGGCTGCCATGAAGGGAAATGTGAACACAAACATTCTTATTGCCAAAGACCAGGTTTCAGATTGCTATGCAGTGGGTATTTACCGCAGCGTGGGCGATAGAAATGAAGACCGGATACGAACCATTCATTTCGACGGTCAGCACAAGCTATTGCGCGATGCGATAGTACCCTATCCCAACGAGTCTGTGGTGAACTTCAATATCTTGAGCCTGGCCGTAAATGGAGATAAAAACCTGTTTCTGGCACTATATGGTGCCGAGTCGGTGCTTTACAAGAATGGAAAGGTATATGTGGCCACGGTTGGTGCAAACAATGCGGCACCTATACTGAAGCCATTGCAACCAATGCAGGATTTGAAACAAACCAATGCCGTGTTGCTATACGATGCGCCTCACCATGTGTTGCATATGCTCATGAATACCGAAGCAAGAACAGGGGCATTTGCGGGCAATATACAAGCCTATACGTCGCGCATACTGTCAATAGACCCTGAGAGTCTGAACATGCGCACAATACATGAATTGGATGCAACAAAGGTGGCAGAGGCCAAGGGAAAAATGCCCGGCAAGAGTGGAGCGTATAATGGTGTGCCACAAAGTCTGTTGGTGCGCGAGGACGGCAGTACGGTAGTGCTCATGGAAAATCTTGAATTTAATGAGCCCAATGCATTCAGTTCATCGGCAAGTACTATGACATTGGGCGATATAGGTATTCTGGTAATGGAGGGCGATACCGTAGAGCGGGCCGGATATTACATAGAACGCCGGCAGACCAACCTGGGCACCCCGAATATGAACGAGATGAGAATGCATGGTGTAGATGTTATAGCGACCGGTAAAAACATGTATTTGCTGGCCAATGAAATAGGCAAAAACATACAACGGAAAGAGGAAGGTCAGCGTCTGAAAACCTCGTACAGAAAGGACCGGCAAATGGTGTGTTATGCCCTGAACGGCAGCAAGGCAGCAGTATTGCCATTAATGGAAAAAGGTACCACTACAGAGGCTGTGTTCGAAGACTTTACCCTACGTGGCAATTACAATGAAACCACCCACACATTTGCCACTCTGGCCAAAGGAATTGAAGGTTCTGAGAAGGTGCCACAGGTAAGGTGGATATTGCTTGAATGATTAAAGCCCGTTGCATGGGGTGGCAACAATCTTCGGGAATTTGGAGGGTAATAAGTAGGTATTGGAATCGCTATGTATTAGCGTAAGAAGTGGTCTACAAAAATTTTGGCACGTCTCTACTGGCGTGCAATACACGCACTACCAGAATATGGTTTTGTAATACTCTGTAGAAAACTACATGGCTTACGTATGATGAACTTCTAAGGCCTTCTCTAACATCATTTCTCGCGCGACCTGTTTGGGTATGCGTGCATAGAAGATTAAATAATTCCTCAAGGTCCAGCAAATACTTGATAGCCTGGTCTGTGCCAAAATGTTCCTCAGTATAGTCGTAGATGTCTTGCAGGTCATTGTCGGCCTCCTCCGAGAGTTGATAAAAGCGAACGTTGGTGGGCATACGTTATTTTTCCGACTTGGATTTTATTATGTCTTTCACAGAACGTTTGCTCACGGGGGCATTCCAGCCCTTGTCAATTTCCATTCGAAGTTCTTCGAGTACCTTGTTTCTGAACAGTTCGTGCAGGCGGAGCGCGTCCCTCACTACCTCCGAAGCATTTTGAAAATCGCCACTGGCCAATTGATTGGCTATGTACTTTTCCTGTTTTTCGGTGAAGCTAATATTCATATACGAAGCATTGTATCAGTAAAGTTATGCATGATGTCCAAAATTGGCAAATATGGACATTTGTTTTTGGTGTGGAAATTGAGCAAATAATGGGGACGTGAAAGGCTGACGTAAGGAGATACGCACTAAAGCAAACGGGAATGGCAAAGGGCTGTTGTTCTGTTATAGGGTGCGATGCAGCTAGTACAAGCGGCTCTTCCTATGAGATGGTGACTGCTAATATGGGCAACTTCCTTCGGGGGGGGCGGTGTGTATTTGTTACCCCTGGTCATGCAGGGGGCTATCATTGGGGTTGCCCTTCGGGCTAATGCGGTATGCAATAAAAAGCAGTGTATTGGCGTTTTATGTGTTCTGCCTGAAGGGCAGCCCCAATGATACCCCCGTGCGCAGCACCGGGTATTTGAAAAATGGTGGTCAAACCCCAGCGGTATGTCGGTTAGCCGTATGCCTGTGACGTTTGCTGCATTGGCTACAGGGAAAAGTAATCATCAACGTTTTTTGCGATATGCTTTTCTACGAGAATATAGTGTTGCAATGAAAAGAGGTAGCCGGTAGCATTGACTGGTTTGTTGTGTAGTTGTGCCGGTGTGACTACAGGGAAATGCAACAGCGTACTGTTGACTACTTCATTTATTTCGCTCCTGATATTGGAGGGTATAGACCAATCGTCTGTTATGAATTCGGTATATACCAGTTTCTTGTTCGGGGCTTGGGGAGTAGTTTTGGGTATCATTATTTGTTTTATGCCATTCATTTTGTAGTAAACAAGGCGACCTTGTTTGTCTATAACAGGGTTGGCAATATCTAAAAGATACATGCCATCGGGAAGTAGCTGTAGTTTGCTTTTGGCACTTTGAAAAATATATTCGGACAATTTGCTGCTGTGCCCCTGATTGTTGGGGATGGCTGGCGGGTTGTCGAGTTCCATTCTTGAATATATTCTTTCCCCGTTCAGGAATGTAAGTGTTACAGGTGTTGTTTTTTTGATGATGTTGCCGGTAACGGGGTCTGCAACCGATACGCTTTCGGGCTTGGCAGTAACAAGACAGTTCCTGTTGAATAGTATGGTGTCTTGCCCCCAACATATGGCAGCGGTATTTACCCAAAGTAGTAGCAGCAATGTATGTTTCATGAAGGTAGTTTGGGGTATAGATGCAAAAAGGGACAATTTGCATAAAGTGTGTGGGCGGAAGAGAAAATGATGTTGTGTAGCTTATGCTTTGTGGTTTGGTTTATTTGTTTGGTGATAAAACTGTGACCTGGTTGATTTTATCGCACATTGCCTGTGGCCATTTGGGCAACACCCTTCGGGGTTGTGAGCTGTGTGTACGTTATCCCCCGGATTCACCGGGGGCTATCATTGGGGTAGCCCTTCGGGCTAATGTGGTACGCAATACACAGCATTGTATTTGCATGTATGTGTTTTGCCCGGAGGGCAGCCCCAATGATAGCCCCGTGCAAAGCACGGGGTAGATGAAAGATTAGTGGTCAAACCCCAGCGGGGTTGCCTGTGGTATTATGTGTAGGCTGATTCAATGTTATTGTTGTGGCAAGTGAACCGCCGGAAGGAATAAAAAAGATTGTACCTCCAGTCTTATTTTTTGCTGTTTTTCTCCATTTCCTTGAACAAAGACCTAAACTCCATTATTTCTTTATTCCATGTTTTGGTATAAGTAGTCTTATTGGCTTTCATATCATCAATGAGTTTTTGAATACCCTGCCATTGCTCATCATATTTTTTTGAGTTTTTAGAGCGGGGGTAAAAGCGATAATCCTTTCGCTTGTAGTAATTTTTTGCTGAGTCTACTATAGCTATGTAATTGTTGATTTCGGACTTCAGGTAAATATTTAGGGACTCTTGTATTGTAGCTGTCAGTGATGCAAGCAAGGCTCCATCATCTCCGTTCTCATACTTGGGATTGGCTGAGTTGTAATATCTGTATCTCAAACGGCCAACATAAAAAAGAAATGAGGCGTCGTTGAAGCGGGATTTAGACATATATTCTATTGCCGCATCAAAGTAACTAGCTGGATGCGCCGCATCCAGCGATTCGGCCATTTGGTAAGCCTCTTTACTTATCAATCCTATCTTGCCTTTGGTTTTCAATTGTTCGGTGGCAGATAGCAAATTTCTATACAATGCTAATTCGTCATTTTGTTGTGCGCATCCCTGGCAGAGCACTGCACCACACAAAAGCACAAACGATAGGTAGAATATTAACCTAAGCTTGCTGGGGAGGAGTATAAATTTCATTTACAAAGGTTGGTTAAATGACTAAAATAGGGATTGATTCTTAAAATAGAAAATCCGGACTCAGAGTATAGACGAGAAGAACCACTAAGAAGTGTGGGTGTTATTATTGTCACAAATGAACCGCCGAACGGAATGTGGCTGCCATGCCTGCCGTAGGCAAGAGTCTACGGCAAACAATTAGCTTTGTGGGACAATATTTGAATTGCTTTTTATCACGATTGGCAGACCGCATATGGCAGTCGAAAAGACTGCGGTGTGTTTAGACACGAGTGAAAAACACTCGCGCCAATTGGGGGCGGAATGCGGCTATTATGCCTGCTGTTGGTAACAGCCTACGGCAGGCATGGTAGCTTTGCTGGACAACATTTGAATTGTTTTTTATCACGATTGGCCGATCGCATATGGCAGTCGAAAAGACTGCGGTGTGTTTAGACACGAGTGAAAAACACTCGCGCCAAATGGGGATTAAATCTACTCAGTAAAGTGACTGTGGCTTTGCATGTAGTTAATATATGTAGTGATAGGTACTGTTGTTTCCGGTAGGATGTTATTTTTGGAGATAAAATTTTTAAACATGGAAACGCAGATTACAGTATACGAGTTTTTCGATGTTTGGTGCACGGTAATTGAAAAAAATCATCAAGGAAGATTGTTGAAACCAATGGAGTATTGGTATAACCGGCCCAATAAGACTGCATTTATTGAAAACGAGATTTATCCAGCTTTGGCAGATTCTTTTAATTTTAAGTATTCAGCACCATACTATTTCATTGATAGCGTATTTTATCGTCACGATAATAGCGGAAGCACAGATAAAGTACCCAATACTCCTGAGAATGTTACTTATTTACGGAAAATCCGGATTGGGTTAGAACATGAAAATGTTTTCGATTACAAGTTGTACCAAGAATTAAGTCATTTGCTTTTAGTAAACTGTGACATTAAGGTAGTTGTATCATATCCCAATAATTATTCTATTCATGAGGTATTTGAAGAGTTGTCAAATACAATTTCAAATCATGACTCCTTAAATGTGATGAATGAGTCCATTTTGCTTATTCTTGGCAAAAGAGAAATAGATGGAGATGAAATTTTTTGGGAAGGATATACTAACAAAGGTGGTAAATGGGAGTCATTTAAGAAACATTCAATTGGTAGATTGAAGAAAGAATTTTAGATAAATACATTTGTTAATGTATTGGGGCGTTTTCATCTGAAAAGTGCCATTGATGCGAATTTCTGCTTTTTGATGCAAGCCCATAATCAGTAAAAAGTACCACAAAACAGTGGAAATTGACCAGTAGTAGTGGTAGTGGGGTGGTAACTTTGTGATGTGAATCAGCAGGTAAAAAATACCATTCCGGTCTATGATATAGGTGCTTTGGCAGGTACTAATCACCTGCGGGGCGATATTACTGCCGAGGGTTTGGCGCATTATCTGGCAAGGCACAAGGGGTTGAAGTTTCCACACCGGCATTCGTTTTACCACTTGCTGTATTTTACGCAGGGTAGCGGCTACCATACTATCGATTTTGAACGGTTTGATGTGGTGCCGGGGCAAATCTACTTTATGGCACCGGCGCAGGTACATAGCTGGTTCTTTGGGGCCGATGTAGATGGGTACATCATCAATTTCTCGGAGCAGTTGCTGCATGCCCTTTTTAGGGATGATATGCACCCATCGCGGTTTCCGTTTTTTATGGGCGATGTGGCCGACTGTGTGCTGCACCTTGCAGAGGGCCGCCCCGAGGCCGAGCATTTGCTGGCGCAAATAGTGGCCGAAACTACGGATGGCCGCCCGATGGCTACCGAGATGATATGCCTGAACCTGATGAAGCTGTTGGTGCTGGTGGCGCGCGAGGTGCCGGAAAGGCCAGAGCGGCATGCGCATCATAACTATGTGGTGCTGCACAACTTCAGGCAACTGGTAGAACAGCACTATAGGCGGCTGCATCTGCCCAAAGATTATGCTGCTATGCTGTACATAACGCCCAACCACCTGAATGCGCTGTGTCAGGACTTGCTGGGAAAGGCTGCGGGCGAGGTGATACGCGACCGCATGCTGCTGGAAGCCAAACGCCTGCTGGCGGGTCACAACATAGGCGTGGCCGAGATAGCGTGGCAGCTACACTTTGCCGACAATTCGTACTTTACCAAGTTCTTCAAAAAATATACCGGCCTTACGCCCGAACAGTTCAGGAAGCAGGTGGGTAACAGCTAACAGAATAATTAACAAGACAAACAGAAACAATATGTGTGCGCAGAAAGAAAAGAAACCCGGATTGCTGGCCAGTGTGCTGGGCAATAAATGTCCCCGTTGCAGGCGTGGATATCTGTACGAGAGCCGCAACCCGTACAACCTGAAAAAGACGGTTACCATGCCAGAGCATTGCCCGGTATGTGGCCAAAAGTATGAGCTGGAGCCGGGTTTCTACTTTGGTACCGGATATGTGAGCTATGGGCTTACTGTAGGGTTATCGGTGGTTACGTTTGTGCTGTATTATTTGTTCATAGGCATATCTATACAGGACAATAGCATCTTTTGGTGGCTGGGTACCAATACGGTAGTGCTGGTGCTGCTGCAACCGGTATTGCAGCGCATGTCGCGGTCTTTATGGATAGCGTTTTTTGTGCGCTACGATGCCAATGCGCTGGATGTGCCGGAGGAAGAGCCGGTTGTTTGATGCGCATTTACCGCAAAGTAAACGCAAAGTGGCGCAAAGAGCAGGTGTGCGTAGGGCAAGAGGGTACAGCGGTGTAATGGTAGCATTTTGTGTTTGGCGTGGCTTTTCGATAATAGAGTGGGTACTTCTCTGAAAAAAATGATACAAGAATCGGTACTTCTTTCTTATTTTTGCCATATGAGTATGGGTCGCAATTTTACTGCTACACAATGGCAGACAGACAGAGATGAGGCAACCGATGTGGTGGAACTGGAGTTGCACAACCTGATAGTGTGGAATGATGATGTGAATACGTTTGATTGGGTGATAGAGTCGCTGGTGGATGTTTGCAACCACGAGCCTATACAGGCCGAGCAGTGTGCGCTCATCATACACCACAAGGGTAAATGTGGGGTGAAGCGGGGTTCTTTTGAAGAGCTGCGCCCCAAGGCCGAGGCCCTGATAGACCGTGGCATACAGGCCACTATAGACTACTAATTGAGGCACGAATAAAGTGTGTCTTTTATAGTTGGTACAGCTGCAAACAGCAAAAAAATCCCGTTGTTTTTACCCCTGGTATAGCTTGCTCTTAATTGGTTTCTCCCTGCAAGGGTGTATTTTTATACCTCAAACCAATGCAGAGATATGCGCAATACACTATTGCTGGTAGCGGGGCTGGCCCTTGCACAGGTGCCTGCACAGGCACAGGGCGGCCATAAGCAAATAACACTGGAAGATATATGGAAGAATGGCACCTTCAGGATGAAGGGTGTGCCGGGCTTTAATGCCATGAAGAATGGCAAGCAATATACGCAGATAGACCGCGAGGGCAACCGCACACTGATACGTATGTATAGCCTTGCTACGGGCGAGGTAATGGGTACGTTGTTTGACAGTGAGGTAGATAAATTTGGCGGCAGTGCGCTGAATATAGAATCGTACGTGTTTAGCGAGGACGAAAAACAAATGCTGCTGGTAACCGAGGGCGAGCACATTTACCGCCACTCTGAGCTGCAAAGGGTATACATCTACGATATAGAAAGCGGCAGCATTCGCCTGCTGGACTATGATAAGGTGCTGCATGCCACGTTTAGCCCCGATGGTACTAAGGTGGCTTTTGTAAAGAACAACAACCTGTATTATAAAGACTTGCAGAAAGATGTGGTGGTGCCTGTAACTACCGATGGCGAGAAGAACCGCATCATAAACGGTAACTGCGACTGGGTGTATGAGGAGGAGTTTTCGTTTACAAGGGCGTTTCAATGGTCGGCCAATGGTAAGTTTTTGGCCTATTACCGGTTCGATGAAACGATGGTGCCCGAGTATACCATGGCCAAGTACACGGGCCTGTACCCCGAGCAGTATACCTACAAGTACCCCAAGGCGGGCGAGCGTAACTCGATAGTGCAGATAAAAATCTACGACCTGCAACGCAAGGCTACGGCCACTGCCAATACCGGCCGCGAGACCGACCAGTATATACCGCGCATCAAGTGGGCGGGCGATGCCCAGAAGCTGTGCGTGTACCGCCTGAACCGTTTGCAAAACAAGCTGGATCTGTTGCTGGCCGATGCCGCTATGGGTGCTACTGCCTACATATACCGCGAGCAGAACAAGGCCTACATAGAAATAGAAGACGATGCCACCTTTCTGAAAGATGGGCACAGCATGATACTGGGCAGCGAGCGCAATGGCTACCGCCATCTGTACCGCTGGGACTGGAAGAGCGAACAAATGACAGACCTGACACCGGGTAGGTACGATGTGGAATCGCTGACGGGGGTAGACGACAAGAAAGGGCTGGTGTACTATACGGCAGCGGCACGGTCGCCGCTGCAAAGAGAGCTGTATGTAACCGATATGAATGGTGCCAGCCGCCGCTGCCTGACACCGGAGGCCGGTACCCATGCCATAACACCCTGTGTGGGCAATCAGTATTTTCTGGACAGGTACTCTACCCTGAACAAGGTGCCTGTGTACTACCTGCGCGATGCGGCAGGCCGTATAGTGCGCACGCTGGAAGATAACAAGGCACTGGCCGCCAAAATGCAGGAGTATGACCTGGGCGAGCTGAAGCTGCTGAAAATACGTGGTGTAAATGACGAGCTGAATGCGTGGATGATAACCCCGCCCGACTTTGACCGGAGCAAAAAATACCCGGTGCTCATGTTTCAGTACAGTGGGCCGGGCTCTCAGCAGGTGGCCGACAAGTGGCCCATCAGCAACTATTTCTGGCACCAGATGCTGGCACAGAAGGGCTATGTAATAGTATGTGCCGATGGTACGGGTACGGGCTACAGGGGCGAGGCGTTTAAGAAAAAGACCTATCTGCAACTGGGCCGCTACGAAAGCGAGGACCAGATAGCGGTGGCCAAAAGACTGGCGCAGCTACCGTGGGTAGACAAAAACAGGATAGGCATATGGGGCTGGAGCTATGGTGGCTTTATGAGTGCTACCTGCATCATGAAGGGTAATGATGTGTTCAGCACGGCTGTATCGGTGGCACCGGTAACCAACTGGCGTTTTTACGACAATATATATACCGAGCGGTATATGCGTACCCCGCAGGTAAATGCGCGTGGGTATGACGATAACTCGCCCGAGCATATGGCCGACAAGCTAAGGGGTAAGCTATTGCTGGTGCATGGTACTGCCGATGATAATGTACACTTTCAGAATGCGGCTATGCTGACCACTGCGCTGGTGAAGGCCAACAAGCAGTTTGATAATGCGTACTATCCCGATAAGGCGCATGGTATATCGGGCGGCAATACCAGCTTCCATTTGTATACCAAGATGACTGATTTTATATTGGAGAATCTGTAACCGGTTGCAGTTACAGAGTATCAATACAAAGGCCCCGGGCATGATGCACGGGGCCTTTGTTATATGGTTTGTTGTTGTTTTTATCCGCGCGAGATGATGCCGCCGGCAATTACGTCATCGCCCTCATAGAAGACGGCCGACTGGCCGGGGGCAATGCTGTTGACGGCATGGTGAAACACTACGCGGGTACTATCGGGGCCGGTGGGGTGCAGGGTGGCATCCATACCGGCATCGCGGTAGCGTATCTTGGCTATGGCTTCCATACCATCGGGTATGGCATCGTATTTTACCATGTTCAGGCCGTGTACGGTCATTTCGCTGCGTTGCAGCTCGTGCAGCTCGCCCAGTACTACGGTATTGGTTTCGGGTATGATGTTGGTAACAAACATGGGTTTGCCCATGGCTACCTCCAGCCCCTTGCGCTGCCCTATGGTGTAGAAGGGGTAGCCGCTGTGCTTGCCCACTATCTTACCATCGGCCAGTACAAAGTTGCCGCCCTTTACGCGGTCTTCCAGCCCGGCTACGTTGCGTTTCAGGAAGCCACGGTAGTCGTTATCGGGTACAAAACATATCTCATAGCTTTCGGCTTTTTTGGCCAGATCGCGGTAGCCCATATCCCATGCCAGTTGGCGCACTTCGGTCTTCAGCATATCGCCCAGTGGGTATATGCTGCGGCTGAGGCAGTCTTGCCCAAGGCCCCATAGTACGTAGCTCTGGTCTTTGGTAAGGTCGCGGGCTTTAGAGAGTATGTGGCGGCCATGCTCTTCGCGCACCTTTACGTAGTGGCCGGTGGCTATGAAGTCGCAATTGAGGGCGTTGGCACGCTTGAGCAGGGCTGCCCACTTGATGTGTGTATTGCACAGCACGCAGGGGTTGGGCGTGCGGCCGGCTATGTACTCGTCTACAAAGTTGTTTACTACATAGTCGCCAAACTCTTCGCGTATGTCCAGCACATAGTGGGGGAAGCCGTGGTCTACGGCGGCGGCGCGTGCATCGTTGAACGAATCGAGATTGCAGCAACCGGTTTCTTTTTTGCCCCCACCGGCCGATGCATAATCCCACGTTTTCATGGTGATGCCTACCACCTCGTAGCCCTGGTGGTGCAGCAACAGGGCTGCAACGGTACTATCTATACCGCCACTCATGGCTACCAGTACTTTACCTTTCTTACTCATTTGGCTGCAAAGTTACGGATATCGGTAGCAAGTAATTTCTATGTGGGTATAGGGGGGATTACTCGAAACGCTCCTGCATTAATCGGTCTCTCTCTTGTTCGCGTTGTTTTTCTTGTTTGGCAATATTTGTCATGTCGCCGTACGTTTTCTTTGCCCAAATGGCAATGACATCGTTTTTATTTTCGAAAAGATGTTTTAGTGCTTCTGCTCGACGTGTAATGATTACAGCTTTTGAGTTACTCCATGATGTTGGAATTATCGTCCGAGCAATAGCTTTCAGAATGTCATGTGTATTTGGGGCTACATCCAGAATTGTATAGATGATTGGCTTGTAGTCGGCTATTTCTTCTTTGGGTGTTTTCGAATAAATGGAAATAGCTGATGTTATTAACAAAAAGCGTCTCAAAGGGTCTTCTTCGCACCATTGAATTATTACTTTGTCTTTAATCTCGTGTAGTGGAGTTATTGCATCTCTAAGTACTGCACGATAGTTTCCGTCAGAAATTATTTCGATGTTGGGATTCGAGAAAAAAGAATTTAGAAAGGTTCTTGGGTGAAATTTAGCTACAGTAGAAAGTAAATGGTTATAAAAATCCAAGAAGTAATCTTTTTTCATCACAATTTTTGCAATTGTATTACAAATCTGACAGGCTATATCATCTGTTTTTGATTTCGAAAGACAAGTTTCTGCTATGCGAGCAAGTCTACTGTCATTGTTGTCATACATGGTATCCCTATATGGATACCGGATTAGTACTTCTTGCATTAATGACGTGATGACGTCGGAGTATTGATATTGCTTTAAGAGCTGATGAGATGAAAATATACTAAACGCAACCATTACTCCGTCTTTTTTCTTCATTATTTCAATCAAACACATTGCAAATCCCTCGACATTTATTGCAGGGTAATGTTTGAGAAAGCCAAGTGGCGTATATTCATGTATGTTTGTTAAGTCTTGCTGAATGGCAATTTGTAATCTGTTTGTCGCTTTATGATCAACATTGAGTGATAGCTGAAGATGTACAAAGAGACTATTTAATTGATTGTCGTTTAGTATAGAATCTAAAATCTGGTCCAGGACTGAGTCCATGTTTTGAGAAGACAATATGCCAACAAGACATTGTAGTTTTAGTTCATTCAACGGTAAAGTCTTTGATACTTTTTCAATTTCTTGCCACAACTTTACTTTGTCTGTGACTTCTTCCGCAAGTCCCATCCCGAAATATAACATGCCAATGCTGTTTTGGGTAAGTATCGTGGGTAATAACGACACAAAGATTTTATCGTCTTTGATTACCTCACGACCAAGTCGCAAACAAATTCTATTGTAGTTCTCGCCTTGATTTTCGTCATCTTCCAGACTCTCAATAACGTTACTTGCAACGTGGTCTGATAAGACGTATACCTGTACCTTTTCTAAGAGTGTTTTGGGGGCTAATTCTTTTTCAAGTTTGATAAGCGCCATTAAACTGGATTTCGATAATTCGTTGGAATCGAATTTGATAGTTTCTCTTACCGACGCCCACCCAGCTGCCCACACTGTGTCTTTTGCCAAGGCTTTGAATATTTTTGTTAGTGTTTTTTGCCTTGTTGTACAAGTCCATAAATCCCGAAGGTTGTTAGCCAATAGGTATTTTACCTTATCAGAATTTGATTTTCCTGAGGATGCAAGGATATACCCTAAATCGAGAAACGTTTCGTACCATGAATCAATGTCGTCTTGCGTCTGTGGCTCCCATCCGTAATTTCTTTTCTGTGCACCGAAACTGTAATTGCGAAATGCTGTAAATTCTCTTGCTACATATGTTTGCCCAAGAATAAGAATTGCCAAATCGGAGCTTTGGTCGGTTCCCTCATTCCACAACCACTTTATAAGTTCTATTCTCACATCCGCTTTGGCAAGTGTCCCAGATAAATGAAGTGTAAATAATGATTGTATGTAGCGAATAGAAAAAGTTTTTTTTAGGTTTTCTTTGCAAACAATCTTACACATCAATTGCGTACTTTGAAGGAATGTGTTTTCCTCAAAGGCTATATCTCTCAATATGTCCACAAACCTGTCATAGCTATTTGAAACCTCATCGAAATGTTCCGTATTGACTACCCAACCTTCAATAACTGACAAAATTATTTCTGGAGCAACTGGGGCAATATTCGAAAGAACTTGTTTTTGTAAAGGGGATAGGTTGCCATTTGTTTTTCCAAGCATTCCGTCAGGCTTCAACCAGTCACTTACAATTTTTTGTGCCTTCTCAACATCATGCAGGTATCCCAATCTGCGTGTAAAAGACAGGAATAGACGTTCCCGGTTAGCATTAATAAGGTGTTCTAGTATTTGGTTAGTAGGAAGGTCATTCAAAGCTTGTTTGGCAAGGCGGTTGGCAATTGCTTGAGGTAAAACGGCTCGCCAGTGTCCACGGGATTGTATCAAATTGCGCGATTCTAAAACGCCGACGCATCTGTAAATTTCGCTAAATGAAACGTTTGCGATGCCCGCTAATATGTGCAATTCTGAATCGTCTGTCTCATTTTTTTCGAAAGAATATACTAATGACAGTACCGATGCGATGCGCAATAGGTTTCCGTCTTTTTCATTTTTCTGATGAAAAAGTCTCTGAAAAAGTTCTTCGTCTCGTAAATGACCAATACTATCGCCTCGGTTTATTGTATTTGCTAATGCAATGGCTATTCTGTAGTTGCCGCCAGAGAACTCTGATATAGTTTCTGCATCTACAATGCTGATATGGGGATGTCTTTTTCTTATTAACTCTTGAATCAAAGATTGCCCGGAAGGTTCCATTATTATTACGTCTGTTTCCTCCGGTAAATCATCCCTTACATCGTATTCTATGGAGAGTAATTTGATGGCACAATTCATAGCACGGCATTTTTCTACAATTTGCTTGTGTACATTGGGAGGGCAGTTGTCAATAATAAGTATGATGTCCTGTTTGTTTATGATTAACTGATCTGCTAATTGTGTAGGGCTTGGTATTGTTTCTTCTGATAAATCGGTATAAAATACTGCCCCTGTGTTTAGTGGATTTTCTCCAATGGTTTTGTCAAAAAGGGCTGTCACAAATCTGGTTTTACCAACTCCAGATAGACCTACCAGCCGTATAAATGCGTTTTTATTTGAAAGTTCTGTTCGTAGATGAGCAATTGTCTGAACTGCAGTAAGGTGCTGCATTTGGTTGCCAATTCTTAAACTGAAGATTGGAACGTCATTATGAAGGTAGCTATCCTCAGAATTATTAGGGGGAAGGGACCAGTTGCCGAACGGTTTCCAGCCGTAGGTAGCAGTTCCAATTTTTTCTTTTACCCAAAGAATTAACGAAGGATAAGTG
>JAGKWS010000162.1 GCA_021151685.1 Chitinophagaceae bacterium | reverse complement strand
AAGTGTAGCCATATTGGCAAAAAGTGCACGGACATTGGCCCGTGCTACTTTACACAAAAGAATAATTGAAAAACTACAATGCCTGTAAGCCGGATTCTGTCCCCAACAAGTTGGGGGGCTATCATTTATCTGGAACAATATTCGCATATTGTCTCGAGCTGCCAACCCACATACATCGGACGAGCCGTCCTCAGGCGTATGCCTATTTGGCATTTCAGCACGCAAGGTTTACCCCCGCTGCATGTTGCCATGCCGCGCCGTAGTCTCTTACACTACATTTTCACCCTTACCACCGTTGCCGGTGGCGGTTATTTTCTGTGGCACTGTCTGTATTTGGCCGGTGGCCAAACCCTACCCGTTAGGTAGTGCGTTGCTCTGCGCTGTCCGGACTTTCCTCTACACCTGCGTGCAGCGATAACCCGGCATTGTAGCATGGCAAAGGTACATCAGGAATGTAGCTTTTACTGCATCATCTTGTACCGGCGTATATTAAAACGATAGCACAATTACCGTTGGTTAATATTTGCTGTGGTAGTAGCTATGTATACGCACTGCCTCTGTGAGAAAAATGACAGAAAATAACTTAGGGATATTGTTGTCTATTTTATACCTGCATTGTTATATTTGTGTACTTCAAAATTTTTAACACTTTTTTATCGAGAGCGAATGATGACACTTTTCTATCTGGTGCCTGCCTTTGGGGTTCTGGCACTAATGTACACGTTTGTTAAGAGTGCATGGGTGTCTAAGCAAGATGCCGGCAATGCGCGCATGCAGGAAATTGCTAAGTACATAGCCGAGGGGGCCATGGCGTTCCTGAAGGCCGAGTACAAGATTCTCACCTATTTTGTAATTATTGCCGGTTTGCTGCTGGCGTTTATGGGGTATAGCAACCCCAAGTCCAGTCCGGTTATTGCCATTGCATTTGTAATAGGTGCAGTGTTTAGTGCCCTTGCTGGTTTCATTGGTATGCGTATTGCTACCAAGTCGAATGTACGTACGGCCGAGGCAGCCCGTACAAGTCTCTCTAAGGCACTGAATGTTTCCTTTGGTGGTGGTTCTGTAATGGGGCTGGGTGTTGCTGGTCTTGCCGTACTGGGTTTGGGTAGCCTGTTTATTATTTTCAAGATGATGTTTGCTCCCAATGGCACGCCCGAAGAAATGGAGAAAGCTATTGAGGTGCTTACCGGCTTCTCTCTGGGTGCCGAAAGCATAGCTTTGTTTGCCCGTGTGGGTGGTGGTATCTACACCAAGGCTGCCGACGTAGGTGCCGACCTTGTGGGCAAGGTAGAAGCAGGTATACCAGAAGATGACCCCCGCAACCCCGCCACTATTGCCGACAACGTAGGCGACAACGTGGGCGACGTAGCCGGTATGGGTGCCGACCTTTTTGGCTCTTATGTGGCTACCGTACTGGCAACTATGGTGCTGGGCCGCGAGATACACTCTGCCGATACACAGTTTGGCGGTATGGCTCCCATACTCTTGCCTATGCTTATAGCAGGTGTTGGTATCATTTTGTCCATGATAGGCACATTGTTTGTGCGCATATCAGACAGTGTGGGCAATAGTACCGATGCCGTACAAAGAGCTTTGAATTGGGGTAACTGGGGGTCTATCATTCTTACCGCTATTGCATGCTATTTTCTGGTGAACTACATACTTCCCGATGGTGATATGATTTTGCGCGATGGTGCTCCCTTTACCAAAAATGGCGTATTTGGTGCCATTATTGTAGGCTTGGTAGTAGGTACCCTTATGAGTATGATTACCGAATACTATACCGCAATGGGTAAACGCCCTGTAATGAGTATCATACGTCAGTCGGCTACCGGTCACGCTACCAATATCATTGGTGGTTTGGCAATAGGTATGGAGTCTACTACACTGCCAATAATAGTGCTTGCAGGTGGTATATGGGGTTCTTTTGCCTGCGCTGGTTTGTACGGAGTGTCTATTGCCGCTGCCGGTATGATGGCTACAACAGCTATGCAGTTGGCTATAGATGCCTTTGGCCCTATTGCAGACAATGCCGGTGGTATTGCCGAAATGAGTGAACTGCCTAAAGAGGTACGCGAGAAAACTGATATCCTTGACGCAGTTGGTAACACTACCGCTGCTACTGGCAAAGGCTTCGCTATTGCATCTGCAGCACTTACAGCACTGGCTCTGTTTGCAGCATTTGTAGGTGTGGCAGGTATTACCGGTATCGACATCTATAAGGCAAATGTGCTGGCATGTTTGTTTGTAGGCGGTATGATTCCATTTATATTCTCGTCATTGGCTATCCGTGCGGTAGGTGAGGCCGCCATGAGCATGGTAGAAGAAGTTCGCCGCCAGTTCCGTACCATTCCGGGCATTATGGAAGGTACTGGCAAACCCGAGTATGATAAGTGTGTGGCTATCTCTACAGAAGCTTCTATTCGCAAAATGGTGATGCCCGGTGCTATTGCCATCATTTCTCCGCTTATCATAGGCTTTATGCCAGGCTTGGGTGCCGAGTCTCTGGGTGGTTTTCTTGCCGGTGCTACTGTAAGTGGCGTACTGATGGGGATGTTCCAGAACAATGCCGGTGGTGCATGGGATAATGCCAAAAAATCTTTTGAAAAAGGTGTAGAAATCAATGGACAGAAATACTTCAAAAAATCGGACCCACACAAGGCATCTGTAACCGGCGATACCGTGGGCGATCCGTTCAAAGATACTTCTGGCCCTTCTATGAACATTCTTATCAAGCTGATGTCTATTGTGGCATTGGTTATAGCACCTACCATCAGCCAGAACACTGCCCATACCAGCACCAGGGTAGAGGTGAAAAAAGAAGTAAAAGTAGTAGCAGCTGCAACAGCAGAAACAGCTGCTTTGGCTAAGAAATAACCTTCGACAATACATACCAAAACAGCTACGCTCCGGCATTTTGACCGGAGCGTAGCTGTTTTAGTACCACCTCTACTTTAGTGCGATGCATCTACAGCTTCTGTATCTGCAGATTTTGGCAGCACTTTTCTTGCCAGACTGCCTATGGTAAGCCCCTGCACTATTATAGAAAACACCACTACAAAGTAGGTGGCCGAAATGATAGTTGTTTTGTATGGGCCCTCATCAACCGACAAGGCCAGTGCAATAGACACCCCACCGCGTAGCCCGCCCCACACCAGCATTTTGATGGTGCCACGGTCAAACTTTTGCTTGAATGGGATGATAAAGGTGGGTACCCATATAGATATAAAACGAGAGAACAAGACCACCAGTATTGCCACCAGCCCCAACTTCCAGTAATGCAATATGTCGGGTATCAGCAAAAGCTCGAACCCGATGAATAGAAATAGTATGGCATTCAGTATATCATCTATCAGTTCCCAAAACTTGTTCAGATAGTCTTTGGTAACTGCCGACATGGCCGTTTGTTTGCCATAGTTGCCTATTACAATACCCGCAGCTACCATGGTCAGAGGCCCCGATATGTGCATGGCGTGCGCTATCAGGTAGCCACCCATTACTACAGAGAGGGTTATGAGCACCTCTACCTTGTAGTCGTCTATCCTTCGCATGGCTTTCGAAGCCCCCCAACCCAGCATAACACCCAGTAGAAATCCGCCTCCAGCTTCCTTGGTAAGCAGCCACATAATGTTACTCATAGATATATCTACCGCTCGCCCCTGCGACAATTGAAGTATCACTGCAAATATTACAACAGCCACGCCATCATTGAACAACGACTCTCCAGCAACTTTCGTTTCCAGAGATTTGCTCACCTTTGCCTCCTTCAATATGCCCAGCACTGCAATTGGGTCTGTAGGTGAAATGAGTGCCCCAAACAGCAGGCAGAGAATGAAGGGCATGGTTATACCCAGCCATGGTAGGCCAAAGTACATGATGAGCCCAACTGCAAACGTAGAAATTAGTACACTAACGGTTGAAAATACCATTATTGGCCACCGCTGCTCGCGCAGGTCGGCCAGATTGATGTGTATGGCACCCGCGAACAAAAGGAAGTTCAGCATGGCCCCCATCAATACCTCGGTAAAATCTACATCTTGCAGCAGGGTAGAGAACCTGCTGAGCGTACTGGGAAAAATGTTGCCGGTTATAACCAATACTATAGAACTGAGCATGGCAATAACCATGATACCTATGGTAGAGGGCAGCCGCAGAAAGCGAAGGTTGAGATAGGCGAAAAATGATGCTAAAACAATGAGGATAGAAAATGAATAATATAACTCCATGCGCTATGTTTTGGTGAAAAATAGGTGGTATATCTGTAAAATACCCCAAACGGCCTGAAGCTAACCTTAATACAGCCTATTTTAAGATAGGTTTAGGATAGGGGAAATGAGGAGATGTATAAGTGGTTGGTAATTGCACACACCGTGCAGGTAGTGTACTTTTGCACCATGTCCGAAGGAATCAGTCTGAATAAGTACATCAGTGCATCGGGTCTTTGCTCGCGTCGCGAGGCCGATAAGTTTATAGAGCAAGCCCGTGTTACCATCAACGACGAGCTGGCCCTGCCCGGCGCACGGGTTTTTCCCGGCGATGTTGTAGAGGTAGATGGCGAACCGCTGAAGAGCAACAAGAAACGCCCGCTATATATTGTTATGAACAAGCCGGTGGGGGTTACCTCTACTACCGACCTAAAGGATAAAACCAACATCATCAGCTTCATCAACCACCCCAAGCGTATATTCCCGGTAGGCCGGCTCGATAAAGATTCGGATGGGTTGATATTCCTTACCAATGATGGCGATATAGTCAATAAGATATTGAGGGCCAGCAATTTTCATGAAAAGGAATACATAGTTACGGTAGATAAACCACTGAGCCCCGATTTTGTGACGCAGATGAGCAACGGCATACCCATGTTGGGTACTGTTACGCGCAAATGCGTAGTGAAGCAAGAAGGTAATCGCCGATTCCGTATCATCCTCACACAGGGGCTCAATCGGCAGATACGCCGCATGTGCGAGTATCTGGGTTATAGGGTAGAAACACTGACGCGTGTGCGCATCATGAATGTAACCCTCGGCAACCTGCCTGTAGGCCACTGGCGATACCTTACCCCACAGGAAACCGACAAACTGACCGAACTGGTTTCGGGCTCCGAAAAAACACAGACCGATAAGACACCAGCTACTAAAACTAAAGTTCAATACATACCCAGGCGCAAGCCTGCAAGAGCGCAGGGTAGCGATGAAAAACCTCCATTCAAACCATCGGTCTCAAAATCTGTGGCTGGCAAAAGTGCCGCAAGGCCTGCCGGTGGTGGCAATGGTAAACCTGCACATGGTAAACCGACCGGAAAACCAACGGGAAAACCAACAGGAGAGTCGGTTACAAAGAAACCAGTGGGGAAGCCTGCGGCAAAACCAATGAGCAAATCGGGTGCACGCACGCCAAAACAAGCACCCAAAAGAAAATAGCACAACCAATTTAGGGCTGTGCTATAG
>JAGKWS010000015.1 GCA_021151685.1 Chitinophagaceae bacterium | reverse complement strand
CAGTAACACCATGTACACCATAGCGGCTATAATACTACCAGTGGGCTATACCATGCAGGTAGCAGTGGGCTGGTAATAAGCCGCATCTTTATCATAAAGCCATGCACCACTCTCTCTCCGGCTCTCCATTATGCTGTTCGTGGTAACATTTCATTTTTGACGTATTGTATAATCAATCTCGTAGTACATATTCAGGTATCGAAATGCCGGCACACACTCTTATACCTATTATTATCGCAGTTTGCTACGGTTCGCTTACCTTAGCCTTCCACAATCATAAAACAGAAGATACCATATGCGGATGCATGAAGTAACCACAGCCGCCGATAAGAAGGCATTTTTGCAGGTAGCTGTAGACATCTACGCAAACGACCCAAACTGGATACGCCCACTCGATAAGGATATTGAAGAGGTGTTTGACCCCGAGAAGAACAAATTCATAAAGCGCGGCGGCGAGTATATACGCTGGCTGCTGCAAGATGATGCCGGGCGCAATGTGGGACGTATAGCCGCATTTGTAAACAAAACCTACAAACAGGAACAACCCACAGGGGGCATAGGGTTCTTTGAGTGCGATGACAACTACGAGCATGCCGCCCTGATGTTTGACCATTGCCGCCAATGGCTGCAAGCACGGGGCATGGAGGCCATGGATGGCCCCATCAACTTTGGCGAGCGCGATAAGTGGTGGGGCCTTGTGACCGATGGGTACTACTCGCCCCTCTATGGTATGACGTACAACCCACCCTACTATGTACAGCTCTTTGAGCGATATGGTTTTCAGGTCTACTTCAATCAGGTATGCTTTGCCCTGAAGGTAAAAAACCGGCTGGAGAAGAAGTTTTACGACCGCCATGCCATGTATGCCACCAACCCAGAGTACCGTGCGCAACGTATAGAAAAGGGCAAACTGGACAAATACGTAAAAGACTTTACCACCATCTACAACAAGGCATGGGCAGGGCATGGTGGTGGCAAGTCGCTGGACGAAAAGACGGTGGCCAAAATGTTCAAAACCATGAAACCGGTTATGGACGAGAACATCATATGGTTTGTGTACCACAAGGAAGAACCCATAGCTATGTGGGTAAATCTGCCAGACCTGAACCAGTATTTCCGCCACCTGAATGGCCAGTTTGGCCTGCTGCAAAAGCTAAAATTTCTGTGGCTGAAGAGTTTTGGCAAATGCAACCGGTTTGTGGGTATCATATTTGGGGTAGTACCAGAATATCAGGGCAAGGGCATAGATGGTTTTATGATAGTAGAGGGTGCTAATGTGATACAGGCAATGGCCCGCTACGAAGACTATGAAATGCAGTGGATAGGCGACTTCAACCCCAAGATGATTAACATTGCCGAGAGTTTGGGCACTACCCGCAGCCGCAATCTGGTTACCTACCGCTACCTTTTCGATAGGGAAAAAGAATTTAAACGTCACCGATTTTTATAACAGAGCGTACCCCTTACCACCGCTCTACTAAACAACAGTCATATGCACACATATCTTGCATTAGGCGATTCGTATACCATTGGTGAGCAGGTGCCCGCCGAGGGCAATTTTCCGCACCAAACCGTGCAGCTACTGGCTGCTATGGGCATGGCCGTAACACCCCCGGTTATTGTAGCCACTACCGGGTGGACCACCGACGAACTGGCGACCGCCATACGTGAGCACCACATTACCGGCACCTATTCCTTTGTGTCGCTGCTCATTGGTGTCAACAATCAGTACCGGGGCCGCAGTGTAGACAATTACCGCGAGGAGTTTACCACCCTGCTGCTGCAAGCCATACAGTTTGCCGGCGGACAGGCAGACGGGGTGTTTGTGCTATCTATACCAGACTGGGGCGTAACCCCATTTGCCGAAGGCCGCGACCGGGCGCAGATAGCCACCGAAATAGATGCCTACAATGCCGCCTGCCGCGATATTACGCTGGCCCACGGTTGCCACTATACCTCTATAACCGAGAGTACCCGTGTGAACGGTACCAACCCACAATATCTGGCACCAGACGGGCTGCATCCATCGGCCGATGAGTATGCCATATGGGCGGGCAGACTGGCCACCAAGGTAAAGGCCACGCTGGGGCACTAAACACATAAATACTACAGTTGCACAAACAATGAGTACCGCAGAAAATTCTATACTGGGCCTGAAGATGGCTACCGACCCACGGTGGACCGAACTGGCATCTATATCGCTTGAAGAAGTACTGACCGACCATGCATTTTGCGAGCAGAAGGCGGCTACACAATGCATCAGCCTGATACAACGTTACGCCCATCTGGATGCGCTGGTAGAGGCCCTTGCCCCCATAGTAACCGAAGAGTGGGGCCACTTCAGGATGGTGCTGGCCGAGATGAAGAAGCGCGGCTACACACTGGGCAACCAACGCCGCGACGACTATGTGAACCTGCTGCTGCAACACGAGCCCAAAAACCTGCCCGGCAACGAAAAGCTGCTGCACAAACTGATGATATGCGCCCTGATAGAGGCCCGTAGCTGCGAACGTTTCAGGCTGCTGTCGGAGGGGTTGGAGGAAGAAGCATTGCGCAAGTTCTACTATAAATTTATGGTGTCGGAAGCAGGGCATTACCGGCTGTTTATAGACCTTGCGGGCGAGTACTTTACCGAGGCGCAAGTGCGCACCGCATGGCAGTACTGGCTGACTACCGAAGAGCAGATATTGCAGCAATTGCCGCCCCGTGGCGACAGAATGCACTAAACTTCATGTTATTTTGCCTATGCTTTTTGATTTTTTACCTTATTTTTATGGCAAAATCTCATACCAATGCAATTTCCGGCACATTTACGCTATACGAAAGACCATGAGTGGATCAGCATCGATGGCAATACAGCAACAGTAGGCATTACAGACTTCGCACAGAAAGAGCTGGGCGACATCGTTTTTGTAGACATCAACGCAGTGGGCAAGCCACTTGCTGCTAATGAAATTTTTGGTACAGTAGAGGCAGTAAAAACCGTATCGGATCTGTACTTGCCCATAGCCGGTACCATTACCGAGGTAAACGCAGGCCTTGAGGCAGAACCAGAAAACGTGAACAAAGACCCATACGGCGCAGGCTGGATGGTAAAAATGACCGTAAATGACCCTGCTGACCTTGATGGTTTGCTGGACGCTGCTGCTTACGCACAGTTGGTAGGCTAATAAAGTACATGAAGGGGTTATTTTCACCAAATGCTCCGCATCAGCATATTGCAAGGTCCATCGCTATTGTATGGACCTTGCTTATTTTTGTGCTATGCCTGATGCCCGCCCAAGAGGTACCCAAGGTAGATGTACCCCTTGCCGATAAATGGACACACTTTGTATTGTTTGGCGTATTCTCTTTTGCGTGGTGCGCTGCCAAGCCGGGTGCCCCGGCAAAGTATAGCTGGCTGGTGCTGCTATGGTCGGTGTTTTTGGGCTGTTTTATAGAGTATTTGCAAGGTTATTTCACCTCGTTGGGGCGTAGCCCCGAAGTAATGGATGCCATAGCCGATGCCGTAGGTGGCGGGCTGGGAGTAGTGCTGTTTGCGCTGGGCAGGCGGCTTATGCGGTAATGCCCATATTACCCTTTATCTGATAACTATATCGTCTACTACCTTTTCCTTAAAGTACTCGTTGATGCGAACAATCAGTTCGGCCTTGCCATAGTACAGTTCCTGCTTCAGGGCGGCTATATCGGTATATATGTGCAAGACACGCCCTTCCATTTTCACAGACCGGGTGTATTTGGCTATGGCCTTGCCGGTTATGGCCTCCCATTCCTCGCTCATGCGCAGGGCCAGTATCTTGGGCTTCCAATGAGACCGTTCCAGAAATTCGTTGATGGCATCGCCAACACTATACATAGCCATGGGTTACTTGCTTGCTTTTATAAGGGTGAGGTACATATTGGGTATGGGTATAAACAGGTTGGGGTCTTTGTGTAGCAGCAATAGTTTGTCGGTACTCAGTATCTCCTGATGTTCATCGGGGAAGCCGCCCGATGTAACCTTGTAGCCATATGGGGCAAAGAAAGTATTCATATCGCGCAGTATGTCGCTGGTTTTGAATACAGAGTCGGCCATGCGGGGCGAGAACGCAATCTCGGTTACTTCAGAGCCTTCAAACAGGGTGGTTACCCGCTTCAATCGGCCTGCATTTACCTTTGTATATTCGCTCCATACGGGCGAGTTGGCATAGAGCTCTACCAGTTTGGTGGCTACATCGCTATAATAGGCCATATTGATAGAGAACCGCGACAGGTTGATGGGTTTGCGGGCATTAGCGGCATCGAGCATGGCCTTTATGTGGGGTAGCTCATCGGCCAGCTTTGCCATATCTGTTTCAGACTCGGTACCAAACTCGGCTGATGTAGGCTGGTAGGCAGCCAGATAGCGCAGCCCCTGCCCCGGCACAAAGGAGCGGTATACATTCAGCGTTTTGGGTACACCAGCTACCACGTGGCGCACGGTTACACTGGTGCGGGTAGTGTCTACCTTCATCTGGGCGCAGGCATGGGTGCCCGTCAGTATAGCCAGCAATATCAGCAGCTTGTTCATGTACTGCAAATATCTGCTTTTCTGTAGTAAGGTGGGTGGGAAATATGCCCCCACACATATAACACCCATAGCGAGCCTATGACACGAACCGGTGGTAATGTGTGGAGACATATGATACCCAACAATGTGGTATATAACATTCGGGTTTTTATGCCTTAAAAAAACTACAACTGATGTTTTTTTTATAGCAAAGAGAAAATGTATGATACCCGAAGGTACTTAGTTCAGTTTCATGTTTTCGGCGGCATCAATCAATATTGCCAGATGTTTGGGGTACCATTGGCTACATAACAAAAACGTTCGTCCGTTCTCTGTAAGCGTATTGGCATAATAGCGCGACCGGCCTTTCGCATCCATCGCTTCGTTATTGGCCGCCATGGTGTTCATGTTAGTAACTTCTTTCAAAACCGGGTAGCCTTGTACATTTACATTGCCATAGCGTGCAAAAAAATCGGCCAATTTGTTTTCCTGTACCATCTTATTGAAGAATGCCCGGGCAGTTTTTCCGATGGAACGATCCAGACTCAATAATTCGGAGAAAGACATGTTTAATTCATCTTCCTGATTGATAATGGGATTATCAACATCGGCCACGGCATCAAAAGACTCTTCATTATCTACGGCCATTGCCAGATTGATGGCACCTATTTCGCCGTTAAATATTCCTATCATCTTTAAGGACCGTACAAACAAGTCTGAAGTATCTTTAATGTCTTTTGCTTTCCTTACTACCTCTTGTAGTATTTGCTCGCGAAAATCGGTATTGCATATCATATTGAAATTGAATTCAAAGCCTGCATTTCTGAATACATCTGTCATGTAGGCCAGATGGTTCTGAATTTCTGTTGTGGTGGTAATGCTGTTGATTTTGGGGCATGCGAAAATAATATGCCCCTTTCGGGTACCAAATTGATTGTGGAGTACCAATGCTGAACGCAACAACTTTTTTGCAACTCTGTCTACGCTATCGGAATAGCCGAGCCCAGCCTCGTGAAAGGCTATATCGACCGCATATAGTTCATTACTATGTTCTTTTACGCTAATGCCCAAAACGTCAATCTCGGCCTGACTGAGAAACTGCTTCAAATTGCTGCGCAATTGCAACTTTTCCCTGAACACATCGAACACGGGCTGAACTTCTGAGAACAGGGAAGCATCCACAGTTGCTGTTTTCCAATTTAGTTGCGCAATCTGGCATTTTTTTACATGCCGTAGCCATGAGTACATCAAAGACTCTCCAATTTCTATTTTCATATATACTATATTTAAGAACTTATTAATTCAAACAAAACAATAAAAAATCGTCATCTATTTCACCGGCTTGTTGCAAGAAGGTGCCAATAAGGTTGAAGCAAGAATTGGCTTCGGCAGTAGTCAAATTGGAATCGTCGTAACAAAATACTTGTAGTGTTGTGTATGCGGTTGGTTTCGTAAAGTAGTGACAGTACACATTGTTGGTTAGAGACATACCGGTATATTTTGTGTAAAAGTAGAATCAAATTCCTGGAGATTTTTGTGACGAAAAATATAAGGACATACACAAAGAAGAATTGCGTTTTGCCACCTATGTAGCTGGCAAAAGAACACCATGCAAATACTGTTTACAGTATAGCATGATACCTCCCGGCTTCCTTCTATTTGGTATATTTACACATACACCAAAGATTTATTCCATTTTGTGCGTCTATATAAATACACACCAAAACACTTTGTTATGCCCAAGGTTATTTTACTACTCGTTTTGCTGCTGGCACAGCGGCTTGTGGCCCAAACGCCCTTTACCCGTATCTATTATGCCGATACGATGTATACACTTGGCCTTAATATTGGCAAGTGCCCGCCCATACAACCTACCGGCGATGGCGGCTACCTGCTACGCTACCTGATAGGACAACCCATAATAGATGGCGAGGGGTTTGACTATATGATAGAAATGAAAACCGATGCGTCACTGGTACCACAGTGGCAGCGAAAGGTCTTTTATTCAACCGCACTGCCCGATGGCAGCATTATGGCTACCCAATACGAGTATGACGATACGGGGGTAATACTGGAAAGGCGCACAGGTGCCGGTGCCATTGTATGGCAAAGACGGATATGGACACCCGATATGGGTATTGTGCAATTGGGGGAAGCAACATGTGCCAATGGGCGTGTACGATTCAACGGCTATGTATCGGGGGCGGCATTGCACAATGTAGTGGTAGATATAGATACTGCGGGCAACCTGTTGCGGGTAGACCGGCCCACCACCGATCTGTGGCCCGCCTACATAGAGCGCATTTTTGCCGACGACTCGGGAAACTACTACTATGTGCTGTGGCAAACAGGCAGCACCACCCATGATAGCCGCAAGGTAGCCAAAATACGCCCCGACCATACGGTAGCATGGTGCAGGCGATGGTATGTGCCCATATACGGAGCCCACCGTATATGTGGCCTTGTGCGCCTGCCGGGTGGCGATGTGATATTTGCAGGCAACTACCGTACCAGCACCTATGATGAACGCGCCTACCTGATGCGGGTGAACATGAATGGAGATGTGGTATGGCAAAAGAGCTCGCAAACGGCCTGCCGGCCCGATGATATAGCCATGATGCCCAGTGGCGATATGGTGATTGCGGCCGGTGGGCAAAGCTATACCTCTATGAGCCTGCCTGTAGCCGATAACGTACTGATAGCGGACACCAACGGGGTGATAAGGCGGGCTTTTAATGTAGATACCGACCGTGGCCACTGGCCCTTCTATACCGGACTGAGCCTACCCTACCAACGCAGTGCCAATGAATGGCTGTATGCGGCACTGGCTATGCAACCCCATGCGCCCATGATAGTGAGCACCGATAGTATGGGTTATGGCCAGTGTAATACTGCCCCTACCTCCTTTGACTTTAAGGATATGTCATTTTTTACGTTTACGCCCGATACAATTGCGTTTGAGCCCACAACACTCAATATTGAGCCCATTGTGCGGGTTACCGATGGCACACCTATTGCCCACTGGGATAGCTGCGACTATGGCATGCCGGTAACTGTGGCTACATGGGCAGAGAAGACACCAATGCGTGTGGCACCCAACCCAGCTAACTATGTAGTGCAAATAGAAGGTGACCATATAGCAGAAGCAAGGCTGATAGATGTGTGTGGCCGTACGGTAGCCTCCTTGCCCCAAAATAGCCACCAGCTAAACGTGGCCTCCTTGCCGGACGGGGTGTATATGCTCTTGGCAATGATAAATGGGAAGAAGTATTACGAAAGAGTAGTAGTGGCGCATTGAGTGGAGCGGGTATTTCTACTTTCTGTCACCTTTCCAAATTCGTAAATTTACCGAAGCCTTTGAAAGGTGCCGAAGCTATGTATATGCCCATTATTAGAATTCTGTTTTTGTTGATGTTCTTTTCTGTGCCTGTGCGGGCACAGTATCCATTCGAGCAATTTCCCCCCCCGAATACAAACTGTACCATAACTGGAAAGACCATGCTTATTTCGATAAGGACGATGTTTATGTTTCTACCTATTCCAGAAAGATACCTGCTTTTTGGGGTACCGAGAGCCTCACCATAAAACTGGCGGGCCGAGACGATGGAACCCCAGACACAATTTGTATTTACAAAGGAAAGAAGCTAATACAGAGAATTGTAGCAGATATTGGGTTGATAGGACATAACCTAAACAAGCCCATAAGAGTGGCCGATATGAATGGTGATGGCTTGCCGGATATCAAACTGATGATGAACGGTACCGGCTGCGGGTTGGCTTCCATGTACACGGAAATCATCTACATGTTTCAACGGCCGAATCATCGCTTTATGATGATATCTTATACCGACATGATGGACGAGCATCGCCCAGAACGCGACCTTGATGGAGACGGGAATTTCGAGATCATTACCATGGGTTTGAAAGGGCATAACGAGCATAACTACTGGACCTTTGATGTGTTTAGCGTCCGGGGCAACAAATTGATTAATGTAAACGACAAGTTCAATTACCCGTTGATGGTTCAATATCTGTTTAGGGAAAATTATACACCTGCCAAACTGAGTAAAAGAACACGCGACAGCTATGCCACCCGAAAACCCACCGAACTTATGTACTATAGGGTGAGTTGGTAGTAGCTGAATTGTTTTTCTTTCAGCCTTAGTTTAGGCAGGGGAATTTGTAGCTGCCCATTTTGAGTTTAACCTCCGGCCGACCCGGGCTGTAGACCTGAATGGTATTATTTCAACAGATAGTTGTGGTCAACCCAACTTCACTGTAGGGTGCAAATTGCTGCGGAACTGTTTTAACAACACTTTAAACCAATGGCACATTTGTTGGTCAGATATAGGTGCAGACAATAAGTTGCAATGATTTGTTGTGGTGCAAACGGACATTTTCAACAACAAACAATGGGAAAGTACTTACTGATACTCCTGCTTGTACTAAGCAATTATTGCCAGGCGCAACTGTACTTTCCACCCACTACGGGCACCACGTGGGATACCCTTGCACCCGAGACACAAGGCTGGTGTAAAGAGCGTATAGACCTGCTGAGTAGCTATCTGGAGGCACGCAATACCGATGCGTTTATAGTGCTGGTAGATGGCAAAATAGTGATAGAAAAATACTTTGGCACTTTTACAGCCGACTCGGCCCACTATTGGGCATCGGCCAGCAAAAGCCTGACGGCTACGCTTACCGGCATTGCACAGGAGCATGGTATGTTGCAGATATCAGATACAGTATCGAACTGGCTGGGTAACGGATGGACGATAGCACCTACGGCAAAAGAGCGAGCTATTACCCTCCATAATTTGCTAACGATGACCAGCGGGCTGAATGATACGGTATCGGCCCCGTGCGATAATGAAGATACCAGTGCTGCCTGCTTGCGCTATCTTGCCGATGTAGGTACCCGCTGGGCCTACCATACAGGTGCCTACCGCAAACTGCTCACAGTTATAAGCGCAGCAAGTGGGTTGGGTATCAATACGTTTACCAACAACTATCTGGGTGTTACTACAGGCATTACCGGCCTGTGGTACAATGGCGTGTACTACAGCAAGCCCCGTAGCATGGCCCGCTTCGGGTTGCTGGCACTGAACAAAGGTGTATGGGATGCCGATACGGTATTGCACGACACTGCCTACTTCAATGCCATGGTGAATACATCGCAACCCTACAACAAGGCATATGGCTATCTATGGTGGCTGAATGGCAAGACCAACTATCTATCGCCGGGAAGTCAATTCATATTTCCGGGTACACTGGTGCCCAATGCCCCGGCCGATATGTACTGCGCGCTGGGCAAAAACGACCAAAAGATATATGCAGTGCCGAGCCGCAAGATGGTAGTGATAAGAACCGGCGAATCGGCCTATGGGGTGGCTATGGCATTTTCTCCGTTCGATAATGAGCTGTGGGGTAAAATAGACAGTCTGGGCTACCTATGCCCTACCGATGTGGCTACACCCACAAGTGCCCTGCCCGCTGTATACCCCAACCCTGCGGCCAACAGGCTCACCATCTCTTATCCCGGCCAGCAATTTGCCCTTACACTCTACGAGCCTACCGGCCGCACGGTGTACCATGGCACCGGCTATACCAATACCACCACCATAGACTGTAGTCAACTGGCCACCGGCCTGTATGTAGCCACATTGACCACCGCCCAGGGCGATGTGCAAAGGGTGAGGGTGATGATAGAGCGGTAGAGGGTGATTGGGTGGGGTGCCAAGATGGAAATCTGGCACGTTTTTGATGTGGTGCTCTCAGATAGTTTAGCGGTTACAAACTGGTCGATTTGTATCAGACACTGGAGCACTGCGAGCTCCCACACCCTTTGTTAGTTGCCAATATAGAGAATAAGCGAGCATTTGATGTACTGAGGTGACTATGGCAAGGATGGGATTCTACATTGTGTATAGGATTAGAAGAGCTTTTGAAGCCGCTATTTTAAGTATATTTCATCTCTCACGTAAGAACTATTGAGCCAGAAACAATGCTTTGTGTATTCATTAGCTTCAGTTAAAGTGTCTTGTATTGGCAAAGGATAAGTGTCTTTGGAGTCTTTCGCATGTGGTCTTACGTGAGACACGGAACTAAACGATTTGTTAGGGAAGTTAGTACGGCGGACTCCGTTCCTAACTTCCCTAACTATGTTGCCGTTTGAAACCACATCCTTGGTCATTGCCCACACTTTCTCCGCCTCAAGAATATCGCTGTAAGGCATGTTCCAAAACTTTGCTTTTTTCAAATAAATCTGATTGTTTTCTATTTGTAAAAACACAAACAAAAATTTGTGTTCAAGCATTTCCTTAAAATCGGAGTTGTCCCAAGTTTCATTTACGATTGCGGTATATTTAAAATTAGGAAACGAAACATCTTCCTTGGGCATACTATTTTCTTTTAGTCTTACCGTTCTTACAATAATTTCTGCCTTTTCGAATTCTTCAATCTCTTTATCGAGTTCAATCCCAAGAATAGCCTTAGTAAGGTTCGCATAGAAATTCTTCGCTGAGGATTTCATTTCTAATCCGATATCAATTAATATGTTTCTAATTTCCTTTCCATAGTAGGGTTTGAATTTATTAAGTACAATCTCTTCAATTGTTAGCTTCTCAGTGGCTGCTTGCGTGGAAAGAAGTTTCCCATATATGCCAGTTTCTTCATTGGAAATTGAAGCTATGATATGGTTAACATAACCTTGTTTTAGCGAGAATGCTCTTTGCTTTGCTAGAACATGATTGAATGGTTGTCCTCTCATGGAGCTAGCATTTGCCCCTTTTGTGCATGCCCCTAAATAGAATGTATCCCCTTCAGAGAGTTCATGTGCTTTCCCGTCTGCGATTTTCTTCTTAATGTATTCCCAATCTCTTTTGATGATTGCCAAATCGGCACTAGGGAAAGTCCACTCGTCAACGAGCTTCACTAAGTAGTCCAAAATATTAAGATTGACCTGATATAGGTAAAATATGAGCAATAGATTTGCATTTTTCCTCAAGAAATCGCTGTGGTCAAAACTCTGAGTAACGATTTCAGCATAGTTTATTATACCGAGTACCAAACGTTCTTTTGCCCGATATTCACCATTTTTCAACAGCCTTAAAGGAGATGTTTTTAATTCTAAATTGATTTGATGAAAATCTGCCTCTGATTTTGAATTGGGATTATATCCAAAATAGAATTTCTCCAATACTTGGCCAAAATTTCCTTTGCCTGTAAAATCATGCTCCAAAATACTCTCGCCACAAACTTCTTTCAGGGATTTTCCTTTGAGTTTCTTGGCGTATTCCAATACCGATTTTTTATTAAGAGTGTCGTAAGGCAAATTCATCATGTATAATTTTACTCAATGTAATTCCTATTTTCTCAATAACACCTACTACTAAAGCGTTTCCCATGAAAAAAGCCCTCTTGGCATCTGAAATTCCGTCTAATTTTGTATGATTATCCGGAAACATATTGAGCCTTTCTAACTCAACTGGTGATAATCTCCTGTACCCCTTGTTTGTTTGTATCACATGTTTAAACCTTGAAGGAGACCGTCCTCCTTCACCAGTAATAATTGTTCTTGACGGTTTGTCTAGAGAATCAGGAAATATCATACCACCCTCACTGTAATTATATTCAAAGCCAGAGGCGTTTTTTCTCAATTCTTTTTTGGGTCCTTTCAAATATATCCATTTGCCAAGATCAGATTGGTCAATGTAAAAATCAGAAGGCACTTCACCATTTTGGATTACGTCAGCTAGTGTTGTGAAAGGGCCTGTGTAATTTGGTTTTGTTTTAACAGTAGTTACTATGCCCCCAATCATTAAGCCCGTATTCTCAAATAAGCCTACTGATTGTTGTTTGTTGAAATTTGCAGAAACTGAAACCAAATCTCCCTTGAGTGTAAATTCAGTTTCAAACAATGCCGTTTCTGATCTCGCTGGGAAAGCCTTCGCTAAAGTACCTACTTGCAAAATCCATTCTTTAGCTGTTACCATCCGTACTTTTTCATAAAGGTCAGTTCCTTGTAAATATGCCAATATAAAAATTCTTCTTCTTTTTTGGGGCATACCATAATCTGCTGCATTTATTATTTTCCACTCAACTGCATAGCCTAACTCATTAAGACTTTGCAATATGATTGCAAAATCACGTCCCCTTTGTTCTGATGGAGAGATAAGCAAACGATCAACATTTTCCAGAAATAAATACCTAGGTTTCTTCTTTTTCTCTGATAGTATTTTGTGAATACTCCACCATAATACGCCTTTCTTTCCTATTAGCCCTTTGGAATTTTTCAATGTTGTAGCGACAGAATAGTCTTGACAGGGAAAGCCACCAACTAACAAATCGTGATCAGGAATCTCTGAAACATCAACTTGCGTAATATCTACGTTTGAGTGTCCTTCTTTCCCAAAACGATTTTCATACACCAATGAGGCATGCTGGACTTTGGTCGAAGGCTCCCATTGGTTACTCCAAACAACTCTGTAAGGTGAGTTATATGATTCCTTGTATCCAGATGAAACAGATTTGCCATCCCATCCTTCTAACCCAATTCGAAAACCACCAACCCCCGCAAATAATTCTACAACTTTAATTTCACTATCCACTTATACCAGTTTTATAGGCTTTTTTACTCCAATCATTGCCGAGATATCCGACATATAAAAATATAGTCTTTTTATTTGAAACGCTATAGGATTGACTATAAATTTTTCGTCCAAATACAATACAACATTTTCAGCGGGTGAAGCAATTCCTTTGCTTTCACATTGATAATAATATATGACTACCAAAACTGTACAGACACAATGATATGTTTGTGCCTAAAACAAAGGAATTGCATTTTCCCTAAAACGACAAAACCCCGCTTTCGCGGGGTTTTGTGATCTCGTTGGGACTCGAACCCAAGACCCATACATTAAAAGTGTATTGCTCTACCAACTGAGCTACGAGATCTTAGTAATTGTGTGAAAGTGGTTCGATACTTTCACTTACCACCCTATTCGTTTCCGATTTGGGATTGCAAAGATACGCACCATTTTTATTCTGCCAAATGTTTTTGTAACTTTTTTCTACTTTTTTTCGGCCACAGCCAATATCTCTTGTACAATATTGGGGTTATTGGCGGGTAGCCATATCATATCGGTATCGGCCCGGAACCATGTAAGCTGCCGCTTGGCATAATTGCGGGTATGCTGTTTTATCTTTTCTATGGCTTGTGGTAGTGTCCATTCACTATCCAGATAGCGGAATATTTCGTCGTAGCCTACGGTGCGCAGGGGCTTCAGATGTTTGTAGGGCAGCAGGGCCCGTACTTCGTCTACAAGACCGGCGGCTATCATATTGTCTACGCGTTGGTTGATACGCTGGTATAGCTCTTCGCGGGGCCAGTAGAGCCCCACTTTTATGGTACGGAAGGGCCGCTGCACAGGGGTGTTGTTGCGGTAGGCGGTGATGCTGGTGCCGGTGGCCCGCACAAAGGACAAGGCCCGCAACATGCGGGCAGGGTTCTGCATCTCGCCGGTAGCGGCAAACAGCGGATCTTCGGTAGCTATGGCCTGTTGCAGCCACACAAGGCCCTGCTGTTGGTAGGCTTCTTCGGTGGCAGCCACTATGTGTGCGGGTACGGTGGGCATAGGATCCAGCCCATGACACAGTGCCTTGATGTACAGGCCGGTACCGCCACACACAACAGCGGTGCTGTTATGGGCAAATGTTTGTGACAGATAACCCAGTGCCAGCTCCTCGTAATGAGCGGCAGACAGTTCTTGTGTAACCGAATGGGAGCCTATGAAGTAGTGCGGCACCCCACCCTGCTCGGCCATAGTGGGGCGTGCAGTACCTATCTGCATTTCGGTATAGCACTGGCGGCTATCGGCCGATATGACAGCGGTACCCAGTGCCTGTGCCAATGCTACAGATATAGCAGTCTTGCCCGATGCGGTAGGCCCGGCCACTACCAATACTACCGGTTGCTGTTGTGTGGGCCCCATGGTATGCAGGAATGAGTATGGTTACAGACGGGCTCTAATAATCGGAGCCGGTATCCTCGGTGTATGAATCGGACTCGCTGGTGCTATCGCTTTCGCCCTCGCCTTCATCGCCAAACCCTTCGGCCATTTCGTCGGCACCCAAGTCGTATTTTTCTTCTATCTCCATTATTTTGTCGGCACTTACCCCCTTTATGCCATACTGGGCAGGGGCAAGACCTTCTTTGCGCAAAATGAAGGGATATACACGGCGGTAGGTTTCTTCTTTAGATACGCCGATAAGCTCTACGAGGAACGTCCACTTTTTTACGGGGTCGTAGACGTAGATAAACTTCTGATCGGGTACGGTAATGAGAGCTGATACCGGTGTTTTGACCATAGACAGTGCGGGTGCGTCTTTCTTGTTGGCCAGCACCTCTGAGCTAAAGCAACGACCATAGTCCCAACGCTCGTTGCTCTCGTAAAATAATGCGCTGTGCTTACCGTCGAACTCGAAAGCCTTAACGATGCACTGATGAAAGTCCATAAAGGTTTGTCCGGTCTGCAACTCTATGTCGCGATAGGTTTGATCGTCTTCTTCCCAGTAAACCCGGAAACGGAGTATGGCCATTATGTAGGTTGTATTTTAGAAAGGGGCGGTATAGGTGTACCGTACCGCCCCTGTTGTATAGCAAAAATATGAAAAGTGGCGCAAAAACGCCAGAGTAATATGTGGTGGCTTAGCTAATACCGCTGGTAGTGGCTTCGCGGTGTATTTTCTTTACCAAGCCCTGCAATACACTGCCGGGGCCTACCTCGGTGAACTGTGTGGCACCATCGGCTACCATGTTTTGTACCGACTGTGTCCAGCGGACGGGTGCGGTAAGCTGGTTGATGAGGTTGCGGCGTATTTCGGCAGGGTCTGAGCTGGGTTGTGCATTTACGTTCTGGTACACAGGGCATACCGGTGTGCCAAAGTGGGTAGCCTCTATGGCTGCTTCCAGCTCTTGCCGGGCGGGCTCCATGAGTGGTGAGTGGAAGGCACCACCAACCTGTAATACCAGTGCACGCTTGGCTCCGGCTGCTTTCAGCTTTTCGCAAGCTACGGGTATAGCCTCGTTGCTGCCACTGATGACCAACTGGCCGGGGCAGTTGTAGTTAGCTGCTACTACCACGCCTTCGGTAACCGATGCGCATATTTCTTCTACCTTGCTATCTTCCATACCCAGTACGGCGGCCATGGTAGAAGGATTTATCTCGCAGGCACGCTGCATGGCAGCGGCGCGGCGGGCTACCAAGCGCAGGCCATCTTCGAACGAAAGCGACTTGTTGGCCACCAGTGCCGAAAACTCGCCCAGTGAATGACCGGCTACCATTTGCGGCTCGAGACCGGGTGTAGTGAGGAACAATATAACCGAATGCAGGAAGATAGCGGGCTGTGTGACGTTGGTTTGTTTCAGCTCGTTTTCGGTGCCGGAGAACATGATATCGGTAATACGGAAACCGAGAATTTCATTGGCCTGCTCAAAAAGTGCACGTGCAGCTTCGTTTTGCTCGTACAGGTCTTTGCCCATTCCGGGAAACTGTGCCCCCTGACCGGGGAATATATATGCGTGTTTCATAACAAAATTAAATGCAGCCTATTGGCCCATCCAACAGCGAAAGTACTCTGAATCGGTACAACGAACAAATAGAAGACACTCAAAAAATGTATGAAGCCACTATGGCCGCTGCGGAAAATGCGCCTGCGCTATCTGGTGCAGGGTGTCGTAAAACTCCTCGCCATACTTGCGAATAAGGGGTTCTTTGAGGAACTGGTACACGGGCACCTTTAGCTTGCGGCCCAGCTTGCAGGCAGGCTTGCACAAGGTTTTGCGGGGTTCGTAGTTCACATTTTCGTAGCCGGGTATAGTGGTGATGCGTATGGGGTACAGATGGCAGGATATAGGCTTGCGGAAATCTACCTTGCCTTCCTTCCATGCTTTTTCTATGGCGCACTTTACAATACCCTCTTCATCGTAATAGCCATAGGCGCATATGCCGCCATTAACGGTGGGGGTTACATAGCCATACTCGGGGTCTACGGTGTGGGTGCCCTGTTCTTGTATGTGGGGTATATAATCGGGGTTGAGGTAGGGGGTAACGGCCGGGTATATCTGTGCCAATATGGTAGTTTCCTCTTGTGTGAGGGGGGCACCACAATCGCCATCTACACAGCAACCTCCCTTGCAGCGGCTGAGGTCGCACACAAATTCTTCTTCTACAATCTCGTCGCTGAGCAGTATATTGTCTATGGCAATCATGTGTTACATATTGATGTAGTTCATCAGCAGGTTGTAGTTGTCTACAAGCCCTTCTTTGTCGGCCTGACGGCCATATACCTCTGTTACCACATAGTTGTGGCGTGCAAATGATGCTTCGACGGCATCTACCACGGTACGGTTCAGCTTGAGGGTAATGTGCAGGTTACCATCGGGTGTGGTACGCATTTGCATACCCAGTATGGCCACATCTTCGTTTTCGCAGATGCGTGCAATATCGTACAGCGAGTAGCTGCGTGGTGCTACCTCTATTTCCAGAATGCCGCCGGGGCTGCCAATAGCGGTTTCGGTGGCAAAATAATCTACCAGCGCATCTCGTGATATGCTGCCTAGATACCGCTGCTGATTGTCTACCACGGGTAATATGGTAAGCCGGGCATCGTGCATGGTAGTAAATGCCTCGTAGGGGTGTGCAAATTCGCTAATAGCGGGCCGAAAACCCAGCAGGCCGGAATCGGCTAAAGTTACTGAGTCGTCTGGTGCCTCCAGCAAACTATTCTCTGTAATAGTACCCACGTACCCGCCATCATCGGCTACGGGCAATGCTGCCAGTTTATTATCCTCGCACAGTGCTATGGCTCTTGCCACAGTATCGGTAGGCGATAGTAACGGGATGGACGCTGCCATCAGGTTTTGCGTACTCATATTGAAGCAGGTTTATTGAATACAGTTCAATAAGTGTACCAAATTTTATCCTTTATGTTTTTCGAGGAATGGTAACAGAATCTGATTGAATTCGCCCGGTACTTCCATCATGGGTGCATGGCCGCACTTATCTATCCAATGCAGTTCGGAATTGGGTAGCAGTTTTTGAAACTCTTCGGCCACCATGGGGGGTGTAATAGTATCGTTACGGCCCCAAATAAGGCAAACGGGTTGCGTTATCTGTTGTAGTTCCTCGCCGAGGTTGTGCCTGATGGCAGAGCGTGCCAGTGTGATAATTTTTATGGCTTTGAGGCGATTGTTGATGATACCAAATACTTCATCTACCAGCTCTTTGGTGGCTACCTTAGGGTCGTAGAAAGTGAGTTCGGTCTTCTTTTGTACGTAATTGTAGTCGCCACGCTTTGGGTAAGTTTCGCCCATGCCGTTTTCGAACAGGCCAGAACTACCGGTGAGTACGATAGTTTTCACGAGTTCGGGGTGTTTGAGTGTAAACACCAGCCCTACGTGCCCACCAAGCGAGTTGCCCAGGAGGTGTACATTGGTAAGTTTCTGATGCTCGAAGAAGCGGAAAACAAATTTTGCCAAACCAGATACGCTGGTTTCAAGCACATTCAGATCGTATAGCGGCAGCAGAGGTATGATAACGCGATGCGTTTTACGAAAGTGTTCCACAAGATCTTTGAAGTTGCTGAGTGCGCCAAAAAGGCCATGAAGCAACACCAATGGTTCGCCGGAACCTTCTTCTACATACTTGAATTTGCCCGATTGTTTTACTTCGTACTCCATTAATGCTAAGTAAGATGCTAAAATACTACTGTTTAGGGGAAAAAAGTACAGACAGGTGGGGTAGCCAGGAATTAAATAATGTACTTCTTTAAAAGCGTAAAGCCCCGAAGAATCGAGGCCTTACTTACACCTTATGAAAAATATACCCACCACAAATGTACGACTGTTTCTGAAAACACCAAACAATGAATTGTTAAAGATATGCTAACGGGCTGTTTTATGAAAATGCAAAGGGATGTTGGCTAATTTTGGTATGCAGATTGATACTGTACTATACAGTAACTGCACTACACAGAATGAAACACATAATAACAATGGCTGCACTGATGGCCATAGGTACACACACACACGCACAGAATACTATGGGAGGGTACATGCTGGATACAGTGTACATGCTGCCCGAGGCAAAAATAATGGACCGTTTTGCAAACGATACTGACAGGTATCACTACAACCAGACGAAGCACTACGTGAAAATGATACTACCCTACCTGAACGCAGCATCGAAAGTGTTTATAGAGGTGAACAATAAAATACACGAAGATGGCGTGGGCCGTAAGGAACGAAAAAGTTATGTGCATGCCAGAGAGGAAGAAATGCGTACACAGTTTGAAGAAAAAGTAAAAGCACTGAATGTAACGCAAGGGAAACTGCTGGTGACGCTGATAGCAAGACAAACCGAGACCAATATATATGAGGTGCTACAGGAATTCAAAAACCCGCTGACGGCGGTGAAGTGGCAAGCATGGGCCCGACTGAACGGTATGAACCTGGACAAAACCTACAACCCCGACGAAGAACTGATGCTGGAACGCATAATGGAAGAACTGGGCTACCCACTGCCGGTAGGATACGGGCAACGGGGCTATACCGGCTGGAAGTAGGTACTGGTGGAATAGTTAATCAGACGTTATGACATTGGAAAATTTGTGCAAAAAATCTGGATTGGTATAACTTTATAGCTCACTACAAGAACATGAAACTACCACCTTACACACTTGAGGAAGCTAAAGATTTGTGCACGGAATACCAATTGGTAATGGGCATGCCATTTGAAGAAGGGAATAATGGTACAATTGATATGGTTATCGTTACCCCCTACGACCAAAATAGCAAAAACAGATTTTTGATGCTGTACCTGATGCTTAACGATGCCAATGCGGCACTATCGCTCGACTACTCAGGACATCAGTATGATGTGATAGTGGTGTCGGGCTCGGCTACGGCTATTGGTATGCAACAAAAAAGCCTGTGCATGTGGCACAAAGCCAATGAAACATGTTGTGTTGCCGAAGAGCACACACACACAACGGTGAGCATATAGCACAATAACTATAAGAGCCGGTTTAAGATATATTCATTGCCTTTCTTATGGTTGTTTTTGGCTGTAGCTCGTTACACTTTTCGCCATAGGAATGGCTATGACTGCAACATGTGCCTCGTTTTGCTCAAAAACAACTTTCATAATAAATACAAGCAATAATTCTTAAACCGGCTCTAACAGTAAAGGCCACACTTGCAAGTGTGGCCTTTACTGTTATGAGAACTTGCCAGTGCTATTGTACGGCAGTAAGCAAACGCTCCAGAGATGTATCGTAGGCTTCCTTCCAGTCGGCAATGTAGCCCCAGTTCTCGCCATCTATTGTTACAGAAGCATCTGCTGTTACCTCGCCCAAGCGAACGAATGGCAACTTAGACACTTCGGCTTCGAAGAGATTGGCCAGATCGGCACTGACAGACACTACCACGCGGCTCTGGCCTTCGCCAAATAGGGCCGCATCTTTGCGTACATCGGCAGGGGTATTGATGCGGAAACCAAGCCCCTGTGCCATACCACTCTCCAGCAGGCAGGCAAACAAACCACCTTCAGAGATATCGTGTGCTGAACGGATCATGCGGTTGCGTATGATGCGCAATACTTCAGATTGCAGATTTGCCTCTTCTTCCAGATTGAAGTATGGAGCCGGACTGTGTGTAACGCCACACAGGTGGTGCAGGTATTCAGAACAGTTGATATCGTTGGTTTGTGTACCCAGCAGATAAATAACATCGCCGGCATGCTTGAAGCCGAGGGTCATTTTCTGAGACAGATTGTCGAGCACGCCTACCATACCAATAGTTGGTGTGGGGTATACGGGGCCATCTTCGCTTTGGTTGTAGAAGCTTACGTTGCCACCGGTTACAGGAGTATCGAGCTTGCGGCAGGCATCGCCCATACCTTTTATGGCGTGTACAAACTGATAGTATACCTCGGGATTGTATGGGTTACCAAAATTGAGACAGTTGGTAATGGCTACCGGCTGGCCACCACTACATACTATGTTGCGGGCAGCTTCGCTAACGGCTATCATACCACCGGTATAAGGGTCGGCAAATACGTAGCGGCTGTTACAATCGGTAGTAACGGCCAGCCCCTTGGGTGAGCCATGTACCCTGATAACAGCTGCGTCTGATGCATCGTTGGTTTGGGTGTTGCCTGTGCCTACCATGCTATCGTACTGCTCGTATATCCAACGCTTAGAGGCTATGTTGGGCAGTTGAATGAGCTGATAAGCCACCTCGCGCAGGTCGGCAGGTACTGCAATTGTTTCGGGGTCGAAGCTGCGAATCTGTTCGAAATAACGAGGCTCGCTGTACTCGCGCTCGTACACGGGGGCTCCACCACCCAATACCAGACTCTCGGCAGGCACATCGGCTATCAGTTCGCCATTCATGTAGTACTTCAGGTTGGGGTCTTTGGTTACCTCTCCTATCTGTACACAGTGTATGTCCCATTTATCGAAAATGGCCTGCACCGTAGCTTCCTGTCCTTTCTTTATAACGATGAGCATGCGCTCCTGACTTTCGCTCAGCAGCATTTCCCATGGCTTCATGTTTGCCTGACGGGTAGGTACTCTATCCAGATGGATGATCATACCATGTTCGCCCTTGGCACTCATTTCGCTGGTGCTACAGGTGATGCCTGCTGCACCCATGTCCTGCATGCCTATGAGGGCACCGGTAGGTATCACTTCCAGACAAGCCTCGAGGAGTTTCTTTTCTTCAAAAGGGTCGCCCACCTGTACGGCTGGCAGTTGTTCAGCACTTTTCTCGCTGATGTCGGCCGATGCGAATGATGCACCGCCAATACCATCTTTACCGGTAGAAGCACCTACAATAAATACTGGATTGCCCTCGCCGTGCGATGTAGCCGATACTGTTTGGCCAACCGTTACCACACCTACACTCATGGCATTTACCAGTGGGTTGGTTTGGTAGCAGCTTTCGTAATATACCTCGCCAGCCACGGTAGGCACGCCAAAGCAGTTGCCGTAATGGCCAATGCCCTTTACCACCCCCTTGATGAGCCAACGCGTCTTGGGGTTGTCTACCTTGCCAAAGCGCAGCGAGTTGAGCGACGCAATAGGGCGGGCACCCATGGTAAAGATATCGCGGTGTATACCACCTACACCTGTAGCTGCACCCTGAAAGGGCTCTATGGCAGAAGGGTGGTTATGACTTTCGATTTTGAATACGCAGCCCAGACCATCGCCTATGTCTACCAGACCTGCGTTTTCCTCACCGGCTTTTACCAGCAGCCTTGCGCCATCGCGCGGCAGGGTTTTGAGCCATTTTATAGAATTCTTGTAGCTGCAATGCTCACTCCACATAACGGAGTACATGGCTACTTCGTTGAAATTGGGGGTGCGCCCCAGTATTTGCTTGATTTTTTCGAATTCGTCTTCGCGGAGGCCCAGTTTCATGGCCTGTTCCAATGTGGCTTGCATGCGGTAAAGTTACAATTTCGGGCGAAAATCGAACAAAATACCGAAAGAGGATTGTGTTTGTTGGTTGAAAATGAGCCGGCGAGTGGGTGAATTTGCCATTTGGGTGAATTTGCAATACATTGGAGTTGTATGACAGATACGAAGAACCTATATGATGTTAGCGAAAACAACGGTACACAATCTTCTACATACGTTTTCATTAGTCGTGGAGACATAAATATAATCAAGGCGGTGGCATATGACTACATTCAGGAGCTGGATGGACAGCCGCTGTATAATTTTGGCTTTGGAGACTATAATATTGAACGAGATGAAATAATGGATTCGTCTGACTCTAATAATGGCGACGTTTACAGAGTATTTTATACCGTTCTTAGTACAGTCCCAAAATTTTTCGAATCCAATCCTCGTGCTGTGATAGCGGTACAAGGCAGCGACCACAGCGAAGCCTTTTCGGATAGCTGTAAGCAAACCTGCAAAAAAAAATGCGTGGATGAATGCAAGAACATCAATAGAAGAATAAGAACATATAGGAATTTTGTTGACAAAAACTACGAAGTGCTTTCTGCTAATTACAAGTTTTGGGGTGGAATACGAGGCAAAAACGGCGTTGAAATACATGATGACTATGTAGTAGGGATGGCATATGACATAGTATTTTGCAAAAAGCTGTAACTTTACTGTATGAACACCAAGAACAAGAATGACGAGAAGACGGTAACAATATCGGAAAAGGAGTTGTTGTTGTTGGTGACCGACAAACTAAAAAATCGGGTCTTATTTCCCGAAAAAGTTGCCGAATTGAAAGAGTCGCTGAAAAATGCGACACCCGCTAAACGTTAATTTTCTAAGGAATTTCATAATGCGGGTGTTTGCTGCAAGTTGCACATTTTGGGGCAATTAGCCCATGTAGCAGATTTCGCATACAATTGTGCTGGTGCTACTTGGTGTAAGAGCTGGCACGTAAAAATAACTTCTATTTCCTGCCCGCCGATCCACCACTACTGTGCATCTTAAAGGTGAGTGGCAAAGCCACAGGTGCAGCTACGGTGTTTTTGCCTTTTGTGGCCGGCTGCCAACGGGGCATGGCGCGTACTACCCGTACGGCCTCACTATCCAGCAGGGCATGAGCATGTTGCAAGATGCGAATGTCGCCTACCTTTCCTTTATCATTCACGGTAAAGCCAACCATTACCTGCCCTTCTATGCTTTTTTGTTTGGCTTTTTCGGGGTATACCAATTTCTCGGTAAGGTAGCGTTGCAGGGCCTCGTTACCACCGGGGTATTGCGGGGCCTTGTCGTAGGAGCCCGACTGAGCGTAGACAGTACCCGATAACGATAACAAAATGCAGGCTACAAGGTGGCGCATAATAGGTTGTTTGCATAAAGATACACATTGCTACAGGTTGTACAATGGGCATTATCCCATCTACAATGCAATGGTTTAGTAAAATAATATTTTTAGTCTTGCCTAATTTTATATTTTTGCATGGCATACTTAAAATAATGAAGCGCACCCTTATACTTGCCTGTTCTGTAGCTATGGTATGGCTAACCATAAACGCCTGTACCAAAACGCAACCTGCGGCACCTGCCGATGCCGATATACTGGATGGCCCCATAGAGGGGCTGACGGCTGCCGAACGGGCTGCCTTTCTGCGGGGCGATGTGGCATTTAATCAGGAAGTGTTTACCGCCGCTACCGGCGTGGGGCCACTGTTTGTGGCTACCAGTTGTGGAGCCTGCCATGCGGGCGATGGCAAGGGGCATCCGTTTACCACCCTTACCCGCTTTGGGCAAACAGATAGCACTGGGAACAAATATCTGGCACATGGTGCGCCCCAATTGCAAAACAGGGCTTTGCCGGGCTTTACCCCCGAAACAATGCCTGCGGGTGCCACATTCAGCAAGTTTTTGCCACCAGCCAATACGGGCATGGGGCTGCTGGAGGCCGTAACCGATGCCGACCTACTGGCAATGGCCGACCCAAATGACGAAAACGGCGATGGCATAAGTGGTGTACCCAACTGGGTGAACCCCAAAAGCTATGTGCTGCCTGCAGCTAATGCCGCAGTGCGTAATGGCAAGTACATAGGCCGATTTGGTCGCAAGGCAGGTGCGCACAATCTGTTGCAACAAACGGCAGGTGCCTACAATCAGGACATGGGCATTACGTCGATATATGAGCCACATGACACCTATACAGGGCTGGAACAAGACCCCGAAGTGACTACACAAACCATACAAGATGTGGTGCTGTACCTGCAAACGCTGAAGGCTCCCATACCACGCAACACTACCGATGCCGATGTTGCCAGGGGCAAGGTACTCTTTGAGCAGATAAACTGTAGTGGCTGCCACGTACCTACCCTGAAGACAGGGGCGAGCAAGATAGCAGCACTGGATAACAAAACGTTTCACCCGTATACCGATATGCTGATGCACGACATGGGGCCGGGGCTGGACGATGGCTATACCGAAGGTACGGCTACTACTGCCGAGTGGCGTACTACCCCACTTTGGGGACTGGGTCTGTCTAAAAACTCGCAGGGTGGACGGTACTTTTTGCTGCACGACGGCCGGGCACATACCATAGATGAGGCCATAATGCTGCATGGCGGCGAGGCACAACGCAGCCGCGATGCTTACAACGCACTGAACGACACAGAAAAAAGGCAGGTACAGACATTTTTGGAAAGCCTGTAAGTAGGCACACCCCACAAAGAGTTACGACAATGAACCGAAAAGACTTTTTACGCCAGGGCTGCCTGATGTGTATGGGCATAATGGCCGGGGCCACCCTGCTGGAAAGCTGTGCTCCGGTACACTATACTACAGGTACCCTACAGCAAGATGGCATATTGGTAGACAAAAAAGAATGGGAACAAACCAACAACAAGCGTAACTATATAATAGTACGCCACGACGATTTGCAGTTCCCCATTTGTGTGTATCACTTGGGTGATGGGCGATACTCGGCCGTATGGATGAGTTGCAGCCATCAGGGTGCCGAGCTGCAGGTGGCGGGCGACCAGCTTACATGCCCGGCCCATGGTAGCGAGTTCGACCAGCAGGGCAACGCCACACAAGGCCCTGCCACAGCCCCGTTGCGCACCTTTCCGGTGACGGTAGCAGATAATGGTCTGTTTATAGATTTGAGAGCCCCACAAAACACCAACTTACGTGCCACAAACTAACCCAACCAAACAACACATAATGCGCCACATACTATTGGCTATAGCCTGCATGGGGATAACTGCCGCACATGCCCAAATAGATAGCAGTCTGCTGCGCCGCAAACCCCGCGATAGTAGTGGTATGCTGCTGAACATGGATGCGGTATATCAGCGGCCTTTCTTGCAGGCGGGTAAACTACCGGTGGCACTGGGTGGCTACATGGAGGCCAATTGGCAGCACCTGGGTACGGATGGCATTACCGAAGGGCATCAGTTTCAGATGCGGCGGGTGACGCTGTTTGTAGCATCGGGCATTGGGCGCAGGCTCAAGTTTCTGTCGGAGATAGAGTTTGAAGATGGCACTAAAGAGATAAACATAGAATTTGCGGCGGTAGATATGGAGTTTCACCCCCTGCTGAACCTGCGTGGTGGTATAGTGATGAACCCTATTGGTGCCTTTAACCAGAACCATGACGGCCCCAAGTGGGAGTTTGTAGACAGGCCCATATCGGCCACGCAAATGCTGCCCGCTACATGGAGCAATGTGGGCTTTGGTGTGTATGGCAAGCAGTTTAAGAAAAACTGGGTGGTAGCCTATGAGGCTTACCTGACCAATGGTTTTAACGACAACATAACCGATAATGCACTGGGCAAAACATACCTGCCAGCGGCCAAGCTGAACCCCAACCGTTTTGAGGAAAGCTATAACGGCCTACCCATGACCACAGCCAAGGCGGCACTACGCCACAAGAAGGTGGGAGAACTGGGCCTGTCTTACATGGGTGGGGTGTATAACAAATTTGAGAGCGAAGGACTGGTGCTGGACAAAAAGCGAGCGGTGCAGGTGTGGGCCATAGATGCCAATACCACCATTGGCCGCACAGGCACCACTATAACGGGCGAGTGGGTATGGATACATGCCGATGTGCCGCCAACCTATAGCCAGCAATATGGGCGGGGCCAGCAGGGTGGCTTTGCCGATGTGGTGCAGCCGGTGTACAAGGGACGTATTGCGGGGTTTGCAAAATCGGTACTGAATGTGGCCTGCCGCTTTGAGTATGTGGACTGGAATACGGAACGATTTGCCCAAACAGGCGATGCCATAGCCGATGATATTGTAGCCATTGTGCCCGCCATAAGCTGGCGGCCGGGTGCGCAAACGGTAATACGGCTGAACTACCGCTACCAGTGGCAGCGCGACCTGCTGGGCAACCCACCCGCCCGAACAGCTGGGTTTCAGATGGGGGTATCGAGTTATTTTTGATGTAGTAGAAGATGGCGTAATTTAGTTGTGTAGTGGTGATTGTGCATTACTTGCACATAAAGTGCTACGCTGATGGATGAACCACTGGAAATAACTAACTGAAAATAGAAGAAATTTGGATTGGCGATATAATACAATTTGGTTTGAACAATTGGAACAGAACAAACTGTTTCAAGTCGACTTGAAAGAACAGGCTATTGGGATAAAGGGAAATAACTTCATTCAGTCAGAATACGCAAATATTTGGCATCTTAAAAAACAGTTATGCGCATTTGATAGTCTGCCGGCATCTGAGAATTTATTGTACCTCCAGTTGAATTCTGCGAACATTATTGACTTCACAGGAATTGAAAAATATAGCCAATTAAAACGGTTGGAACTACACTACTGCACAAAATTATCAGGAGATGCAGGTTTGCAAACTCTATGTAATAGTCTTGAATTTCTACACATCAATCAGTCAAAGAAATTTCATTTCTCTGACCAAATACTGAAACTAAAGAAATTAAGAGTTCTTTGTTTGAATGCATGCGCACCAGTTGAAAGTTTGGATTTCTTGAGGCATTTTCCGAATCTGATAGACTTCCGTTTTGTTGACACAAATGTTTTAGACGGAGATCTGTGTCCCATAATTGAGCACCCAACCCTTAGAACGGTTGGTTTCCTTGACAAAAGGCACTACAATCTAAAAAGTGCGTATGCAGCGGAACATCTTCGAAAAAAGAATACAAGCGAGTACAGAACTGTAATTCACAATGGACCTTACCAGACATTTAGGTACGACTATGAACAGGATCAAACTGGATGATTTATGATGGTGTGAGCACACACCAATAGCTATCGTACTTGCACATACTATCTCGGGGGCATCTTGGCAGTCCTTTTAGGATGTTCACCAGTTATCCGCTTATGTTTTGCTCCTATGGAGCAATGTCAAAATTATCCAATTGCACTACAGAGCTTTACCTCCTAACGGAGGTGGGTGCAGACATGGTAATTTCCCAACTCCGGCAGGTTTTGTATGTTTTGCACCTACGGAGCAATGTCCGTATAATCGCATTCCTGCTACAGAGCTTTACCTCCTAACGGAGGTGGGTGCAGACATAGTAATTTCCCAACTCTGGCAGATTTTATACGTTTTGCTCCTATGGAGCATTGTCCGTATAATCGTATTCCTGCTACAGAGCTTCACCTCCTATCGGAGGTGGACGTATGGATAGGGCAATTTCCGGGTTAAAGATGTACATAGCTATACAAGAAAGCTCCGTTAGGAGCTCAAGCTATGTAGCAATCAAGATTATGCAACACACACAATGCGCCCCGTAGGGGTGCAACTACTAAACAAGGGGTTTGAATATGTATTGCTCATCATATTCTACTTCAAAATCTTGAAGCATTTTCCGGTATTCATCCATAAACGTAACCTTCTTATGATGTGCCTGCTGATTCTGTATATAGGCTGCAACATGGCTTATCTGCGACCTGGAATGACTGAAAGCCCCATACCCTTCCTGCCATTGAAATCGGCTTTTTGTTAAACCATCTTTGTTTATCCATTCGGCCGAATCACTTTTTACTATCCGCATCATGTCGGAGATAGACTGTTTGGGGTTCAACCCAATAAATATGTGCAGGTGGTCGGGCATATTATTTATAGCCAGCATTTTATGGTTATGATTCTGCACGATGGCCGTTATATATAACCTGAGCCGGGCATCCCATTCTGTGTCCAGCATAGCCAAACGATATTTAACGGCAAAAACGCAATGGATGTATAACTGTGTGTAGGTGTTGGGCATAGAAACGATACTTTTTGTATTGTGCGTTTTGCTCCTACGGAGCATTGTCTAAATTATCACAATTTTGCTACAGAGCTTTACCTCCTAACGGAGGTTGATACAGGTATGGCAATTTCCCATCTCAGGTAACTCCATTGGGGGGACTCGCCAATTTCCCGCTGTATGTTTTGCTCCTACGGAGCATTGTCTAAATTATCACAAATTTACTACAGAGCTTTACCTCCTAACGGAGGTTGGTTCACGCTATATTACAATGGGCAGCCTTGCGGGCTGCCCATCTTGTTGTATGACTATCTTATGTCTTGACTGTGTTATTTCTCTAACAGTACCTTGTGGGTAGAGATGCCACCGTTTTCGTCTTTCAGGGTGATGATGTAGTTGCCGGCGGGCAGGTGCGAAAGGTTGAGCTCTTTGCCGGTACTGCCGTTGCTGGTTTCGGTAAGTACTACTTGCCCAATAATGTTGGAGACGGTAATATTTGTTCGGACGACACTACCCCAGTCGAGCGTGACGATACCCGATGTAGGGTTTGGATAGATCTTTACGCTGTTACCTGCAATCTCGCCTACTTTCAGCAGAGAAATGTAAATGATGTTCGACATTTCGGAAGGACAGTTACCCGTATCGCGGCGGGCCGAATAGTAGCCCATAGTGCCGGGATGGTAGGTTTGGCTATTGGCACCGGGTATTACTACCCCATTGAAGTACCAGATGTAAGTACCGGTAGTATTGGCCACCAATATGTTGTCTATCAGCGATACCAACGGAGCAACAGGTGTACTATCGCGCACCATGAGAATGGCCGATGTTGTTACTGAGTCGTTTACATAACAGCCACCATCGGTAGTGCGTACACGGAAGGTAAGCAGGTCGCCATCGGCATAGGTACGGGTAAAGGTAGATGTGCCCGAGCCACGTACGGTATCGTTCACCAGCCACAGAATGTCTGGTGCTACACCTCCATCGGCATAGGTAGCGGTGAAGGTAATGGCCGAATCGATACAGCCGGGGTTAGCACCATGGGTCAGTACAATGTGGGCTGATGGGTCTACATTGGGCAGTACCGTCATGGTAACTGATGGCGAAATGGTGGTATCGTTGATGACACAAGCATCGGTAGCTACCAGCATGGCATATACTATGTCGCCATTGTGCAGGGTATCGGTATTGTAGTTGGGGCCAAGGGCACCGGGTACCTGTATGCCGTTTACATACCAATAGATGGTAGAACCAAGACCGGCATCGAGTGCAAACGCAGTAAATGTATCGTGTGCACCAGCACAGATTGGGTTCCATGCTACGCTCATGGTAAGTGTAGCTGTTAGGGAGTCGTGTATGACTTCGATACCGTTGGAGTATGCAGTATCGGTTGGGGAGGCACAGGTAGAATTGGAGACCATCATCACCGAAACGGTATCGCCATCGGCAAATATGTTGGTATATGTTTGCGAAGTAGCCCCGGATATTGCCACCCCATCTACACGCCACTGGTACACTGGAGAGGGGCCTCCGGTACCGGGGTAGGCGGTAAATGTAAGCGGATGCCCAGGACAATCGGGGTTGCTACCAGAGGTCAGTGCATTGAGTACGGTTGGTACTATGGCACTGCGGCGGTATACGTATAAGGTATTTGACTTAAAGCTATCGGGGAACCCGGCACTGTTGGTGAAAAAGATTTTGCAGTACACGCTATCACCATCGTTGAGGGCAGTAGTGATGAATGTATCTATAGACACCCCGGTATACACATTGTTGGTGTACCAGCGAAAGATGGTACCCGTCATGGTATCGTTGGTCTCTACGGCGGTAAAGGTAAGCTGTGACCCCGGACAGGTGGTATCGCTGCCCCAAGGCAGGTAGATGTAAACGGAGTCTTCTGTTGCTGCATTTGTAACCCCATGGGCACCTACGCACAACAACAGCATTAGTATCAATCTACGTATCATACAAACATTAGTTTTTACCTCCGACAACAGCCGGGAGTATTCAATCCCGTAAAAATAAGTTATTCATTTTACATTTTCTTAGTTTTTACGGCTACAATATCAGACGGCAAAACGCCCCGATATGTTAGTTGCAACAACCAAAGAAACCGTTATTAGCGTACTGACACTCAAAGCATCGTGGCACTACTTCTCCAGAATGATGCCCATGTTGCCAGCATTGATAGCCAGTACTTTATTGTACAGCCCCAATGCTTTGAACACACCTACCCATAGCTTCTTTACCGGCAGTGGCGACATACGTATCCAGTAACTGAATGGATAACCATTGGCCACATCGAACGAAGACACCACCTTGAAGCCTGCTTTCTTGCACAGTTCGGCCAGGTTGCTCTTATTGAAGAGGTATATGTGCTCTACGTCTATAATGGGCGACTTCTCACCAAAGATTTTGGCCTGTAGTGCCAGCGTATTGTGCATAATCATGTACACATGGCCACCGGGTTTGGTGTTGTGGTACATGCTGCGCAGCATACCCAGCGGGTCGCTCAGGTGGTCCAGCGTTTGAAAGCAGGTAATGAGGTCGAAGTGATTTTCGGGATACAGACCGGGGCCGTAGAAGCCGGTAACTATGTTGTCGCGCACATCGGCACGGGCTATCTTCTTAGGTTCTTCGCCGGGTTCTACACCATGTACTTCGGCATAACCGTTGTCTTTCAGCATTTCCAGAAAGAAGCCATTGCTACAGCCTATGTCCAGCGAGCGACCTTTATTCCATTTATTTACATATCCCGATATGGGTTTCCAGTAGTCGCGCTTAATGAATTCGGTCTGTTCGCCAAAGGTTACCACACTTCCCTTGTACAACTCGTTCAGGGCATCATCTGTAAGAATGTGCCGGGAGAAAATGAGGCCGGTCTTCTTACACTTCACCATTTCGTAGTGAAAGTGGTCGGAATTGGTACGACGTGCCGAGAATACACCCTCGTTCAAATCCTCGTCCTTAAAGTTTCGGGGGTACAATACCGGATGGTTATCGGCATCGGTAGTACCGCAGAAAAGGCATTCACGAGTTACGTAGTTGTATTTACTCATTGGGAAAGTTGATTGTCTTTTTTGAAGTTCTCAATTTCTGCGGCAGTATCCAATTTTTTGCCACGGAATATTACAGAACGACGTATGAAACGGGGACGGCCTTTGCCTTCTTCAAATATCTTGGAAATATACTCGCCCAGAATAGACACTGCCAGTACCTGCACACCACCAAAAAACAGTACCAATACGATGATGGTAACAATACCGTGCGGAATATCGGGGTACATAATTTTGGCCACTACCTGTGCTATCATGGCAATGAAAGACACGGCAGTGAGTACAAAACCGAAATAACTGAGCATCTCCAGCGGCACAAAGCTGAATGAGAAGATGGCCTTACGGGCCCAGCCTATGTTGCGACGCCAGTTATTGGTACTTACGCCAAACATGCGCTCGGGGCGTACATAGTCTACTCCTATCTGTTTGAAGCCTACCCATGCACGCAGACCGCGAAGGAAGACCTCTTTTTCGGGCAGGCGATTCAGTTCGCGTACCACTTTTTTATCCATCAGCGAGAAGTCGCCGGCATCGTTGGGTATTTTGATGTAGGACAAATTGCTGAAAATGCGGTAGAATGTCTTGTACACAAGGTTCATGAAGAACGACATTTCGCGCTTTACACGGCGGCCGTAGACCACATCGTACCCTTCCATCCACTTTTTGTAGAATTCGGGTATCAACTCGGGTGGGTCTTGCAGGTCGCCATCCATCAGAACAACGGCATCGCCGCTGGCTATCTCCATACCACTGAGGAAGGCCGATTGTGAGCCGAAGTTGCGTGAATGGGTGATGCCAATGACATTGCTATCGCGGGCGGCTATTTCAGCAATCACTTCTTCCGAATTGTCGGGCGAGCAGTCGTTTACAAAAATTATCTCGTAGCGCAGCTTGGTTTCGTTGTGCATTTTCACCAACCGTTCGTACATGTACGGTATGGCCTGCGCATCTTTGTAACAAGCTATGATAGATGTAATCTTGGCATTGCGGCGCGGGTTGCTGAACGCCGGAATGATGGAATTGGCGTAGTCGTTGGTCTCGTGCCACTGCAATGTCTGCCGCAGTCCATCGGCCAAGGGTGTGGTTGCCTTCCAGCCCAGGTCGCGATGGGTATTGGCGGGATTACCGTACCAGTCTTTGAGGTCCCAGTTACGGTTTTGCATGTTGCCCCATTGTGGCTCGGCCGCAATATTGAACTCTTTGCGTACCACATCTACCAATTGGCCCAGGGTTGTTTTTACCCCGGTACATATATTGTAGGAGCGGCCCCGTATTTCGGCAGACACCTTCAAGGCGGCATCTACAAATGCTTCTACTGCATCTATAACAAACACAAAGTCGCGGCTTATTTCTTTCTCTACCAGATTGGGGTACTGTCCCTGCCTTGCCTTTTCTATCATTACCGGTATCAGGCGGTCGGGCTCTTCCCAATAGCCATATATAGAATACAGGCGCAGGTTGAGGGCATTTACATGCTTGTACCGTGCATAGAACTGAATAATATAAGCAGCAGACACCTTGGAAGCCGAGTAGTGGCTGTTGGGCTCTAATGCATCGTCTTCGGCGGGGGCGGCACTGTTGGTGCCATACTCTGAGCTACTACCAGCATGTATGTAGGCCGCTATGCCCGTGCAGCAGTCCAGAATATTTACCGTGCCATTTACATTGGTTTCGTAAATAAGCTGGGTTTTGCTCTGCTTGCTGTAGGCACCATAGGCTGCCAGATTGAAAATGGTCTTGGGTTGGTATTTATCGAAAATACCCTTTACCGATGTTGCAGATGTGATATCGCAATGCACAATATTGTTGTGCGGTACGTTCAGCAGCTTGAGCCGCCATGCACTGTTGGCATCGTGGGTAATGGCATAACAGTCTGAACGGAGCTGAAGGGTTTCCTTCATGATGTTGGCACCGATGAAACCACTGGCACCAAATACGAAAATAGGGCCTTCCAGTTTTTTTATTTTTTCCTGCAATTGCCTGATATCACTCATGAGCGGTGGAAATAGGAGTTAATGACTTTTAAGATATTGGCAACATCCAGACCGCTCTCGGCCTGATGGAATGACTGGCTGCCGTATAAACCGGACGGATACCCCTGCGCATGCAGTGAGATGAGCCGGTTGACTGGTAGCCCTGCTGCATGTATGAGCGATGAAACGGTTTGCCCAAGCCCCCCTGTAGCTATGTGTTCTTCTACCGTTATTACATTGCCGGTAGCGGCCATGCTGGCTGCTAATGCTTGTGGTAGTACCACCTGTGGCATACGGTTTACCACAAAGAAGTCTATGTTATCGGCATGACCAGACTGATTGATGGCTTCTATTACATTATTGGCCACAGGGCTTTGTGCTACTATGGTTACCGATGCCTGCCCCCATGTGCGTGGTGCAGCACCGTAATTTGTCAACTCCATGTTGCCGGGCAGGTTTTTGCCCAAGCCAAGGCGCAGATAGGCAGGGCCACGACGCTGGAACATCTCTTCGATGCAGTGATTCATATCATCCACAAACGAGGGGGCATACACACGCATATTGGGCAGACCGCTAAAGCAGGCCACGTCTTCTATACAGTGGTGCGATGAGCCCATGATGCCATAACCATAACCACCACCATTGCCCACAATAAACACCGGTAGGTTGTGGAAACAGACATCGTTACGCACCTGCTCCAGACAGCGGTACACCACAAAGGGCGCAATGCTGTAACATATAACTCTGAAACCACGATATGCCATGCCTGCGGCCATGCCCACCATATTCTGCTCGGCTACGCCGGCGTTGATGAACCTGTCGCCCATTATATCGGCAAGGTTTTCGAGTGCGTTATAACCCAAATCGCCGGTGATGAATACAACATCATCATTTTCGGCGGCTATACGGCCAATAAGGTTTGAAAAGTGTTTTCTCATGTTGTATGGGTAATCTGTTCTAAAGGTGGTACACCTCTTTTATGTGTGCAATGGCTTCGGTATACAATTGTTCGTTCATAGGCAGGTAGTGCCATTCCATACGGCTTTCCATATAGGAGACACCCTTGCCTTTTACCGTTTGTGCAATAAGCAGCTTGGGCTTGCCGTTTTGGTTGGCCAGCAGGCTGGTACGTGCATCTACCAATGCCTGAATGTTGTGCCCGTCTGCAGTAGCTACGTCGAACCCTATTGCCTCCCACACCTTTGCAGAAGCGGTATCGCCCAAAATGTCGGCAGTACTACCAAAGCCCTGAAGACCGTTTTTGTCTACCACGACCAGCAGATTATCTAATTTATTGGCTACTGCAAAATGGATGGCCTCCCATGTAGTGCCTTCGTTGGTTTCGCCATCGCTCATCAGCGCATAACTGATAGCATCATTTTTCTTCAGTTTGTTGGCTTTGGCTATACCAGTGGCTATTGGCAATCCGTGCCCCAGCGAACCGGTGGCAAACGGAATGGCGGCATATTTGCCCGCTGCTGGGTGCGCTGGTAACGTAGTGGCATCTGTGTAAAATGTGGTCAGCAATTCTTCGGGTATATCACCGGTTTCGCTGAGCATAGAATACAAGGCCGAAGCCGCATGTCCCTTAGACAGGATAAAGGTGTCGGCCTGTTGTTTATATTTCAGGATGCTGATCATAATATCGATACAACTGAGCGAGCACCCTATGTGTCCGGATGATGCACGATGATGAAGGCCGAGAATTTTTAATCTCAGCCTACCCTGAAGGTTTATTTGTTCTGCTGGTGTCATTATAACTGATAAATATAGACAAAAATTAATTTATAGGGATTATAACAGGTGGCGAAATTAGTAAATATAGTTGAGGGTACACAAAGGCACAAACCGTTTGTTGTACGATTTGCGCCTTCTTTGTACTTTGCCGCATATATAAATAGCATACTGTGAGCTCGAAAAAGAAAGGTAGTGGTAATATAACCACTACTACACCTGCCAATACGGATACACAAACAGCGGCACCAGCCGAAAAAGTGCAAGGCGCACCCGACTTTATAGACAAGCTCGGCAAGGCCGGGCCAATGGCTGTATTGGGGCTGTTGGCCCTTATGGCATTCTGGGTATACCGGCACTATCTGGTGGGCGACAATCTATTTTTCTTTAAGGATATAGGCAGCGATACATGGAACTATAACTACCCTACCAATCTGGCAACCACCTTGTCTATGAAAGAGCATGGCTGGCCCACGTGGTCGTTTGCACGGGGTATGGGGCAAAGCTTTTATCCGTTCTTTCTGCGAGATCCGTTCGACATCATCCTTTATTTGGGTGGGCCCGACCATGTGGCTTCGCTAACCGCATGGAAGGAGTATCTAAAGGTGGTATTGGGAGGTTTTCTCTTTTTCCGCTACCTGAAAACGGTGGGGCTGTCTGGTATAGCCAGTACTGCGGGTGCTATGCTGTTCTCGTTTTGCGGTTTTATGATATTGGGCGGTACGTGGTTGCTATTTTCTTTCGAGGCGTTCAATTTGGCACTGCTGCTGCTGGCATTCGAGCAGTTTTTGGTGCGTGGCAGGTGGTTACTGTTTCCTGTGGCTATCTTTTTTATAGGTATTTCGCAACCGTTCAACCTGTTTGTGTATAGTTTGTTTCTGGCGGCCTATGCGGTACTGCGTATGTATCAGGTAGGTGGATACGATGTAAAAAAGGGTGCTATGGTGTTCCTGCAAATGGCTGGGCTGGGCGTGCTGGGCATTATGCTGAGTGGTTTCACCTTTATAGAGAATATTGTTCAGTTATTGGAAAGTCCGCGCGGCAGCGGCACTACCTCATATGCGGCTACATTGTCGGCGACACCTATGTTTCAGGTGGTAGACCAGTTTCAGTTTGGCACTGCCATTATGCGTTTCTTCAGTTCTGATATGTTGGGTGCAGGTAATGCATTCAAAGGTTGGATGAATACACTGGAGGCACCGCTGTTTTATTGTGGCATACCTTGCTTGTTGCTGATGCCACAGGTATTCCCAACGCTGAAGGGCAGGGTGCGCATAGCGTTCATTGTATTCATTACCATTTGGATGCTGCCTGTATTCTTCCCCTATTTCCGTTATGCTTTCTGGTTGTTCTCGGGCGACTACTACCGTGGCTACTCTATGATAGTAGCGGCAGTGTTTATGTACTATTCGTTGGTGGCACTGGATGTGATACTGCGCGAGCGCAAAGTAAACCTGCCTATACTGGCTATATCGGCCGTGCTGATGCTGCTGTTGCTCAACTATCCTTTCTTTCCTGAGGGCGAGTATATCAATTCGCCCATCTATACGTTTGCCAGCTTTATTCTGATTGTATATGCGGTACTGCTGTTTCTGATGGGGCGTGCAACGAGCCCAGCCTATTTGCCCTACATCTTTTTGGGTGCTATGGCCTTCGAGCTGGTATACTTCTCATCGACCTCGGTAAACGAACGCGAACCAGTGATGAAGGAAGAACTGACCCAGAAGGGCGGCTACAACGATGGCACCAAGGCCGCCGTGGTGGCTGCCACGGCTGGCGACAAATCGTTCTACCGGATAGATAAAGCATTTGCCTCATCGCCGGCCATGCACTACTCGCTGAATGATGCTTTGGCTCAGGGTTTCAGGGGTACATCGGGTTACAATCCTTTCAATCAGTTGTACTATATACGCTACCTGCAGTTGATGGGCATATCGGACAAAAAGAGCGAACACGAATCGCGCTGGGCCCGTGGCACTGCCGGCCGACCAATACTGGAGTCTCAAAACCGGGTGAAATATTTTCTGGACAGAGGTTTTACCATGCCTATATGGCGTGTAATAGCCGACTCGCTGGGGATGTACGATGGCATTACGATATTCCGCAACAAGCTGTTGCTGCCCTTTGGGTACTGCTATAGCAAGTACATTAAAGAGAGTGTTTTCGACCAGTTGTCGGTAACGCAGAAAGACTTTGTATCGTTGCAAGCCTGTGTAGTGGCTGATGATAACGTAGCTTCTGTAAAAGGTATGGAGGAATTCAGGCTGAGTGATACCATACAACCACAGGCATTTAATCTGGATGTATATGCGCAAAAAGTAGCCGAACTGGGCCGGGAAAGTATGACCGGCGAGCAGATAAATGACACACACATTGCCGGCAAGGTGACCACCACTGCCCCCCGTATGCTGTACCTATCTATGCCGTATGACGGTGGCTGGACGCTGAAGGTAGATGGTAAGGAAACTGACAAACAGATAGTATTTGCGGGTATGACGGGTGTGTCTTTGCCGGCAGGCAGCCATACTATAGAACTCAACTACCACATACGCTATCTGAATACGGGATGGATGATGACGATAGCCGGACTGGTTGCCTGTGCCGGGTTGTGGGTATTTACCCGCCGCAAGCCACAAACTGCCCTATAAGCCAATAATGATTACTTTTATGCGTATGAGACTATTGAAATGTCTGGTGCTGGCTGCTATGTGCAGCACAAAGCTGATGGCACAAACCAACAGGCCGGCAACACCCGACCCAAAGCAATTGGCTGCCGAAAAAGCCCGGGCCACCAAGGGCAATGTTGCCGCTATGTACAATGTAGGTTGCTATTATTACTATGGACAGGGTGTTGCTAAGAACTACACTACCGCCAGCCAATGGTTGACAAAAGCAGCCAACAAAGACAATGTAGAAGCCATGCTGCTACTGGCTGATATGTATGACGAAGGCGGCCCCGGCATAAAAGCCGACCCTGCCAGAGCTGTAGTATGGTACAAGAAGGCAGCAGAAAAAGGCAGTGCTGACGCAGCCTACGAGCTGGGCGAGATGTACGAGTTTGGCAATGGTGTAGAAAAAAGCATGACAGAGGCTGTACGCTGGTACCGCGAGGCGGCCAACGACGGCGATGGTGATGCTATGATAGCACTGGGGTTTTGCTACATGGAAGGTGACGGGGTGCCTGCCGACAAAAGGATGGGCTATGAATGGTTCATCAAAGCATCGGAGGCGGGACTGCCGGAGGCCATGAGATACCTTGGCGACTACTATGCGCAGGCCGACATGGGCAACGACTGCGCCAAAGCAATAGACTGGTATATGAAGGCAACCAATGCGGGCGACACACAGTCTATAAAGCCGGTGGGCATTATGGTGATGAAGGACGAATGTGCAGGTGCCGACAAGGGTGCGGTAGCCGAGTGGATGAAAAAACTTGCTGACAATAATATTGCCGATGCCTGTTTCTATATGGGTGGCTTTTATATAACCGGGGCAGGGGTAGCCAAAAACCCACGCAGGGGCATGGAGTACCTGATACGCGACCGCGAGATAGGCGACTACCATGGTGCGCTGCGCAACTTCTCTACTAACAATCTTTTTGCTCTTTATAACTCTGGCGACCTGCAGGAGGCAGATAAGAAGCGACTGCTGGACTGGTTTGAGCGTACCGCCGCAACTACGAATGATGATGAAATGATGGCCGTGATAGCCAACATATACATCAACAAAGAGAAAGCCAGTGGTAATGATTACCGGGCCGGGCTGGACTGGGCTATGAAATCGGCAGAGAAGGGTAATGCCAGTGGCTGTTTTTGGGTAGGTTTTGTTTATTCGAAAGGCTTGGGCGATGTGAAACAAAATGATGCCAGGGCATTCTCGTGGATGCTGAAGGCCGCACAGAAGGGCGATAAAGATGCGATGCGCATGCTGAGTTCTTTCTATGAATTTGGCACAGGCACCGAACGCAACAAAGCCAAAGCCGATGCATGGAAGGCGAAGGCGGGCAATGAAGAGTAGCCAACTTTACAGATAATTTATCGGTTGCAGCCTAACACCCGAGGCTGTGCGTGCGTCTGTACTCGTAATTTTGCAACATGAACCGATTTATTACCGCTAAAATGACCCTGCTGCTGGTAGCCGCAGCCATCTTCTCTACCACTGTATTGGCCACACACCGCAAGGTGTTTTTCATTGGCAACAGCTACACATTTACCAACAGCATGCCCGATATGCTGAAAAGTTTTGCCTTAGCCAAGGGCGATACCATTACATGGGCCATGTCGGCACCTGGTGGGCATACGTTCAATCAGCACACTACCAACAGTACCACGCTCAGTGGTATTACCTCGCAGCCGTGGGACATTATTGTGCTGCAAGAGCAAAGTCAGTTACCGTCATTCTCTCCCGCACAGGTGGCTACCGATGTGTACCCCTATGCCAAATGGCTGGATAGCGCCATCAACGAGCAGGACTCTTGTATAGAAACCATGTTTATGATGACATGGGGGCGCAAGAATGGTGATGCAGCCAACTGCCCATCGTACCCCGTTATTTGCACCTATGCCGGCATGCAACTGCGCCTGCGCGAGAGCTATACCGAAATGGCGTTTGACAATCATGCATCCATATCGCCGGTGGGTGCGGCATGGAAGGTGGTGGTAGATAGTTTTCCTGCGATAGACCTTTACTCGCCCGATGAGTCACACCCATCGGTAGCAGGTTCTTACCTACAGGCATGCGTGTTTTACGCCTCCATTTTTCATAAAAGTGCGCAGGGCAATACCTACCTTGGCGGCCTGACTGCAACTGTTGCAGCAACATTGCAACGTATAGCCGACAAGGTAGTGCTGGACAGCCTGAACCAATGGCAGCAATATGGACACTATCCTTATGCGGGCTTTACCAAGACCAGAACCGGCACATCGGTTACGTTCACCAACAAATCTCAGCGTGGCACTACCTATAGCTGGGCCTTTGGCGATGGTGGCACATCGGCTGTGGCATCGCCGGTACACAACTATACTGCTGCAGGGGTGTACACAGTAGCACTTACCGTAAGTAACGACTGCTTTACCACACGCACTACTGATACCGTACGCATAGGCACCACAACAAGTGTACACAACTTGCTGCAAGCAGAAAGCCCCGCCATTACCGTAATGACTATGCCCGGAGGAACAGTGAATATAGTGCTACCAACGGGTATGGAAGGCGCACTACAGGTATACAGTATAGACGGCAAACCTGTAGCCCAGTACGCACAAGCTACCGGCACCGTTACCCAACAATTGCCAGTAGGTATGTATGTATATCGGTTCTATAGCGGCAACAGCGTGTATACCGGCAGGTTTGGCAGTTATTGATGTAAGCAACCATTGAACATGGGATATATAAGAGGGACCGCACAGACGTGCGGTCCCTTGCTTTTTTATAAAAGCTACTACTACTTGATGAACTAATGTTGCACGGAGAACCGTGAAGAAAACACCTGCTGCCCCGCAGTTACCTGCACTATGTAGGTGCCAGATACCCATGTGCTTACCGGTACAATGGCTGTATGGTTGTTCAGATTGCCGGTATACAGTGTTTTGTCGGTAAGGTCGTGCACCTGCACGGTTGCATCTATAAGTGCGGGAGGTACTGATACTGTAACATGCGTATTGGCCGGGTTGGGTGCAATGTGTATTTGCTTGCTATCTGCCACTACATTTACTTTTGCGGTGGCCATTTGTTTGATGAGTTCATTCATCAGAATCTTGGCCATATTGGTAGCAATACAATCCTGATTGACCAGCATGGCTACACAAATACTGTCTTCGGGATTGAAGAGGACTGCCGCTGCGTAGCCAAAAAAGTTGCCACCATGCCCATAAAAATTGCGTGTACCGGCCGGGAAACGCATGGCACCCAAGCCATAGCCGTTGAAGTAGCCAGTAAGCGGCATAAAGTTGAGCATTTCGGACATAGATGATGGAGACAAGACGTGGCCTGCGTATAGGTGATAGCCCCACATAGCCATGTCGGCCGGGTCTGAAAAATAACCACCTGATGGTTCTATAGAACTCCACAAAGCCTCGTGTGGCACACCAGAAGCATCGGTAGCGGCCGATGGCGACATGGTAGGTGTAGACCAGTTGTGCGGAATGGGATTTGTGTAGTGTTCTATGGCTTCCATGTAGGTATTGTTGAGACTGTAAGGCATAAGGAAATTGGTGCGCAGCACCTTGTGCAGCGAGTCGCCGGTTTTTGATTCTATGATTTTGCCCAAGACCAGATAGTTGGTATTGCAGTAGGCAAACGGACTGCCGGCAGGGCCTACCGGGGGTGTAGCAAAAGCGTTCAGGGCCTCGGGGAAGTACCAGATGGTGGTAGGTGATGCCAGCATGGCGGTTTGCCATGGCGTACCCAGATACTCGCCCAAGCCTGATGTGTGGCTGAGCAACTGCCTAACTTTTACCGATGGGTTTATGTTGGGCATAGGCGGCAACAAGGCACCAATAGTATCGTCGAGCGACAGGGTGCCTGCCTCTACCAGTTTCAGTGTTTGGGCGGCTACAAATGTTTTGGTAACACTGCCTATGCTGAAGAGCATAGTAGTATCTATAGGCTGGCCGGGGTAAGAAACGCCGGTAACGCCTTTCCACATGCCCCTGCCCGGTACCCATGCGGCTGCCGAGATACCCTTGACGTAGTAGGTACTACGAATATAATCTATAGACCGCTGCAATGGATTGGTGATACCGGTATCGGTAATGTATTGCGCCTGACATGGTGTGTGTGTTGTGGCCAACAAGGCCAGCGACGGCACTATCCATTTCATCATTTCATGTAATTTCCTCATATACATTTGGTTTATTGTGGCATCAAAAGTAGGCAGGGGGTATGCCCTGAAAGTTGTCAAAAATTGTGAATTTGGATGGCCTGCCACTAAAATCACCTGAAAGGGGGGATGTATGCCTACTGCATTGTGATGACCTTCATTATTTTACAGACATAACTATACATTACATTACCTATGCCTTGCCAAACCTATCGCGCCTTCAGAAATGGGCCGCATTACCGCCAGAGGGCCGAGAAAGAAGAAAATGCTATCGACTTCTCGGTTTTTCGTCAGTTTCATGCACCTCTTACAGCCAATGGTTTTTCGATAAAATATGTAATGCAGGGTACAGAAAGGTACCGAAGTGCCGGCAGCCGGTATGATGTAACCACCGGCATGTACCTGCTGACCAATGCATTTTGGGAGTGTGAGGTAACGATAGATAGTGCTACCGATGTGCAGGGTTTGTGTTTGGACATATCGCCGGCTATACTGGCCGAGGTGATGGCTACCCACCAAACGTCTGCTCCCCCCTACCCCCAACAAGACTATTACGATTTTCTCACATCGGCATCGTTCTTTGAGCACTGCTACCCTGCAAGGCACACGGCCACAGGGCAATGGCTGCAACAAACAGTGCAACGTGTAGACGTGCATGACTTTAGCGACCCATTGTTTGCCGCCAACTATTTTTATGAACTGGCCGCAATAGTGCTAACGGACCAACAGCAAATATATAATGGACTACGTGTGCTGGCCAGTGTAAAGGACAGCACCAGAAAAGACCTGATGCGCCGCCTGATGCGCGGGCGTGACCTGATAGAAGATTGCTACACCGAAAAACTATCGGTAGCGGATATAGCCCGCGAGGCAACAATGTCGGAGTATTATTTTATAAGGCTATTTAAGCAAGTATTTGGCGTATCGCCCTACCGGCACGCGCTGAACCGAAGGCTGGAGATGGCAGCAAAGTTGCTGCATGACCCCACCTGTAGCATAACCCATGTGGCATGGAAATGTGGCTTCTCGGACCCACAAGCATTCAGCAAGTCGTTTCGGCAGCACTATGCACTAAGCCCCATACAGTATGCACAGCAACTGCAAGTGCTGCGCTAATGCGCCTATCTCGGCATCTGAAATCGTCATGTATTATAACATGACATAAATAGGGGGCGGAAAAATTCCGCCCCCTATTTATGTCTAACTGGTGTACCTACTTGTTTGCAGCCAGAAACAATTCTAATGCCGATACCATAGAGGGGGCATTGGGTGCTGGTGCTTTTACATCGAGCCGCATACCACTATCTTCTACTGCGCGCGATGTAGTGGGCCCAAAAGCCCCTATCATGATGCCATTTTGTTTGAAGGCAGGGTCGAACTCGAATAATGTTTGAACGCTGTATGGGCTAAAGAACACAATCATGTCGTATTTATCGTTCATGACCGGAGAGATGTCGTTAGACACCATTCGGTAGAGCGTTACATCGGCATACTTGATATTGTGTTTTTCCATATGCTGGGCAAGATCATTCTTGCCACTGTCTGAAACAGGAAGTATGTATTTTTCGTTTTTGTGTTTGCTGATAACCTCTTGTAAACCAGCAGTACTGCCATCGGCAGAGAAAAACACTTTTCGCTTGCGGTAAAGGATAAACTTTTGGAGGTAAAGTGCGACTGCTTCTGTGATGCAGAAGTACTTCATATCCTGCGAAACCTTTACTTTAAGCTCTTCACAAATCCTGAAGAAATGGTCCACTGCATAACGGCTGTTAAAAATGATAGCCGTGTGTTCGGCTATATCTACCCGTTGTTTCCTGAACTCTTTGCCTGTAAGCCCTTCTACCCGGATGAAGGGATGAAAATCGAGCGTCAAATCGTACTTCTTCGCCAGGTCGAAATAGGGTGATTTATCTGTCTCGGGCTTGGGCTGAGTAATCAGTATGCGGCTTATCTTCACTTCCTTATTCTCAGCACTCTTTTTTTGCGAACGTACAGCTTTAGCCATAATATACCAGAGATTAACAATAAGGGTGTTATTCCAATTACATAAATCGTTGTTGCTGAGGCTATCAGAACATCAGGCCTTTTACCAGAAGTTTCATCAAGACAGCAATCGGCAATATTTCTGAGGCGCAAAGGTACATAAAAAAATGGAATCTACTATATTGAAAGAACGAGCCGAATACCTTCCATGACCTGATGTACCTATTGAGCAATAAAATACCCGCTGCTATGAACGACAGAAACACTGCCTGACGGGCCCACTGATGACTGGCAAAAGCCAGCACAATGATGAACGGGACCAGAACGATAGCCAAAATTTTATTGATGAGAAAAACATTGAACAGGTAGTGCTCTGTAACACCCTCGACCCGGAAGGCCCAACCGCTGAAGCGCACCGCTGCATACTTGCCTATATATATAACCCCCATGCCTGCAATGAGCATCAGGATGAGCAACGAAGGTGGTATGCGCCCCTCTGGCACCGGGGTGAAGAAACGTACTATATAATACATGTAGGCCCCGCCGGCAAAGGCGAAGAATACATTCATCAGAAAGTCGGGCAGGGCTGCGCTCTGTAACTGTTCTTTCAGTTGCCGGTTGCTGAGTGTAGGGTTCCAGAATGCCTTCCAGAGGTTGATGAAATACCGGGTATCCATATAACGTATGAGCCCCAAGATGAGGCACAACGATAGCAGCAGGTAAAAGTCGGCAGTTTGAGACGGCGCGGTATGCAGGGACTGAACATCGCCAATGATGTAGGGCGAAGACAGTATAGGAAGATCGGCAAAGGTGCTGTCTATACGATAACGCGCCCAGGCCTCCAGTGTGGCACTATCGCACAGGGTGTCTATACCCCACTCGGGTACGCCCAATTGCTGCGCACTACCCAACAGAGGTACACACAACAGCCAGAAAAATAAAAGGATACGCCGCATTGCCTGCTGCAAAAGTAGTGCATGTAGGGGCGCATACTTTCATAGTAGTGCTACAGATGCGGCGTATTTATCCACCAATGATTGTGAATATCGGATGAAGGACTATTAATGCCCCCGGAACTGTGGTTTTCGCTTTTCCCAAAATGCCTGTACCCCTTCTTTGAAGTCGAAAGTACTACCAGCCTCGGCCTGTATTTTTTGTTCTAATGCCAACTGGGTGCTGAGGGTATTGGCGAAGCTCTCATTCAGGAGTCGCTTGGTGAGCCCTATGCCCTTTGTAGGCATCTGGGCCAGCGATTCTGTCATTTTCTTTACCTCATCGCGAAAGGTTTCATCGGGCCATGCTTTGTAGGCCATTCCCATGGCTACTGCGTCGACAGCCATTACCTTGTCGCCGGTAAAGGTAAGTGCAGCCGCCATTTGCATGCCTACCAGGCGGGGCAGCAACCATGTGCCACCACTATCTGGTATGAGCCCTATTTTGCTGAATGCTTGTATAAAAGAGGCACTTTGTGCTGCTACCACTATATCGCACGCAAGGGCTATGTTGGCACCAGCACCGGCAGCTACACCATTTACGGCGGCTACAACGGGCTTTTCTATAGTGCGCAAAGCCTGTATTACCGGATTGTAGTGCTCGGCCACAATGCGTTCAAACTCTTCGGGTGTTGGGTTCATGGCCTCTGACAGGTCTTGCCCCGAACAAAATCCCTTACCTGCGCCTGTAAGGCAAATGCAGCGTACCTCTTCATCGGCAGCAGCATGGGTAAGGGCAGCCTGCAGGGCCAACGCCATAGCACGGTTGTAACTATTGTATTTCTCCGGGCGATTGAGCGTAATGACGGCCACCCCGTTTTCTTTGCTGTATAGTACTTCGGACATAAACCAAAGATACAAAATGAATAGTACCAGTATAATGTAAAAGAACCACCGCTTGGTGGTTCTTTTACTATGGTCTATCAGGCAATTATTAACGAATCAATGTTACATCGCCTTTTGTTTCCAGTGCGTTGCCTCCACAATCATATTTCAGATAGTAGAAGTAGGTACCCATGTCTTGCGGTATACCATCGCGGGTACCATCCCAAGATGGCTCTGAATTACCGCTTTCGAATACGGTTTGCCCCCAACGGTTGATGATGCGGAACTGATGGAAGCGGCGGTAACCAGCAAACAAAGGACGGAAGCGGTCGTTCTTACCATCGTTGTTGGGCGTAAACGCATTGGGCATAGCAACCGTACAGCACTCGTCTGGATTGATTTGTTTTTTGTACGTTGCCTCGCAACCAAATGCATCGGTAACGGTGAGCGAGATGATGCTCTTTGTCAGTTCTACTTTACCCCATGTTTCGGCCTTGTTTTGGTTTACAAATGAATGCTCTGGCATCCATTTATAATTGTAAGCAAAGTCGTTGACAGCCGCAGTAAACAGAACGCTATCGTCTACGCAAAACTTGTTGGGTATTTTAGATACAGAGAACAATGGGTTGGGCAGCTCGTGTACCTTCACAGTATCTTCTGTAGGGTATGAACGACAACCTTCGGCTGTCATTGTTACAACATTGAATACGTGTATACCGGGTTTTACCCAAGTGAGTACGTACGGACCACCACTGTTAGAACTGGCGGTAACTACATCTACTGCGTTTGAAGACAGCATAGGTGAGCCATCAAGCAACCATGTATAGGTACTGGCATTGCTGGAGCGGTCTGTAAGTGCCAGTGTGGTAGTATCGCCCAGGCAAAGGTCTTGCTTGATGTAACCGGTAGCATTGGGTGCAGGAACTACACGGATAGACATTGTATCGCGGGTGGAACAACGACCATTGTAGTTGCTTACTTCCAGAATGACATCGTGACGACCCCAAACGGTATCGAAACGAACCATTACATTTTGGTCGGCAGCGTTGGTACCGTTTACAAAGTCTGTACCGATTGGCAATGACCAGCGGTAGGCCGGTGCTACATAGGCAGGGCCGTTGTAGTTGAGTTGCAGCGAGTCGAATTGGCAAACCCAATCGCGTTCGGCTAATATTTCAAATACTGGCAGTACATAAACCGTTACATTCAGCGTTGCCTTAGGGCTTTCACAACCATTCTGTGTTTGAGTAGCATAGAATGTGATGTTGGCAGGATTGGCAACACTTGGTGTGGGTGCCGTGAATGAACCTGTACCAGGTACTGCAGTAGGAGAAGTGTACCAGCGAATGCTGTCGCCTATGGCTTTTACTGGTACAACAATGAGATCTTTCTGACAATAATTGGTATCAAATACAATTGGTGCAGCTGGTTCTGCAATTACCCTTACAGGATATACTGCACTATCGCTCTTACAGCCAAAGGGAGATGTTTGTGTTACGTAATAGATTGTAGTGCCTACAGTATTGGTACCTGGGATGATGGAACTAACGCCTGTAGGGAAGTTCATAGGGGGTGTTACACCCGGCCCATACCATGATGTACCATAACCAGCCGCAGTGACATTGACAGTAAGAACACCAACGGCAGTGAACTGACAAGGGCGTACCTCGGGGATACCCGGAGGGGCTGGCTTGGGGTGTACTGTGATAAGTGTTGTAGTATAACAGGTGTTGGGTAGTGAGTAGGTGATGATAGCTGTACCCGGCAACAAACCAGAAACAACACCCGAAGTGGAAATAGATGCTATAGTGGGGCTACTGCTGGACCATGTACCGCCCGGCGTAGCATTGGTAAGGTTGATGGTAAAATACTGACACAGTGCATTGGGGCCTAAGATAGGTGCGGGGCCAGGCTTTACCAATACGGTGCCCTTACCCACACAGCCACGCAAAGATGTTGCTGTTACTGTATATATACCTTCGTTACTAAAGGTAAATGGATTGATGGTGGGGTTTTGAGAGGTGGAGGTGAACGTAGATGGGCCTACCCAACTCCATGAATTGCACACAGAATCTGTAGCGCAGAAAAGGTTAACAGTGCTGGTAATAGGTGCACAAAAACCAAGGCTGGTTGTGGCAGTAACTACCGGCGGGAGGAATACATTGGCATAAATAGTGGCCGTATCTCTTACACCACCTGTGTTTTTGATGACTCTGTAGAAGCCAGACATTGCGGCAGTAGCAGGGGCACGGAACATTTTTTGTGTTGTGGCAATAGGCGTTGCACCATATGGAGCGGGGCCATACCATTCGTATGTAGCACCGGTAGAATCGCCAGCACCATTGAGCCAAAGGGTATCGCCCACACAAGGCAGGTTTACCTCTGGAGTAAGACACAGGTATGGATTGATGGTGATGGATGCGCGTGTAGTATCGTTACAACCTACCACTGCTGCTGTATACGTTGTGGGTACGGGAGGGTTAACAGACAAATAAGGGCCTGTACCCAAATAGCCGCCAGTAGAACTGTACCAATAGATGGCAGATGCGGCAAATGGCAATGGTGCATAAGGGATGGATGCTACTGAATAAGCACCGGGACCTGTAGGTGTAAAACGCCATGCTTCGGGCGGCGTGGTAACACTCCATGAAGGAGTCCAATCGCGACCGGGAGCAACCGTAGCCGCAGTGCCTGCGGCATTGTGTACGCCTACTATAGCTGCACCACCATTCCATGCGCATATAGTTTTGTTGGCTATATGCACTTCAATTTCATTGGTGGTTTCGTACAAAACAATTTGGCTGGTTGTCCACTGTGTGGTACACGAGAACATAGCCGTACCGCACCATGTTACGCAGAACTTGCGGTTGGGGGCTACACCGGTAAGCGAACGGGTAATAGTACCGCCCGATGTGATGAGGATATCGCACCACGGACCACATATGGCATTACGCATGTTGGCATTGCCCAAAAGAGGGCCACCGATTGTCCACGGACAGAATGCACCAGCCAATGCGGCGGTGAAATTCAGTACTCCGTTGGAACCAATAACCAATTGTGTGTACGGTGTTCCGTAGAAGTTGAAGGTAAAACCGATTGGGAAAAGGCCTGAATAGCCATCATCTGATGCGAGACCTGTACCGGTGGGCGGTGTGCCGGTAACTGTGGCATGCAACAAATGGCCGGCACAACCACCGGTATCTGTTACCGCAAGCTGCCCGTAGGACGCTGAAAATAACAGGGAAAGAAGTAGGCTCAATCCTGCTATTTTACGGGTAAAAAACGCTTTCATCATCAATTATTATTTAGGTGTTACTAACTATTTTCTGCATGTAGCCACTAACGACTGATTAATAGACAGCTACAGCGACAATAACGTTGGCTAAATGTGTAAAAAATTAACAGATAGCATACGGAATCAAAAATAATGCACTATTGCTACAAAATTAATTTTATTTGATTGCTTTTCCCAAAAAACAGTTGAAGCTAACCTGCACACGCACTTGTAAGATGTGCTATGAAAGCGGTAGGAGCTCATTGTTGGCAACGAACATCTATGCCAAGATTATTGGTAACTTTGCGTTTTCTTATAATAAACTGTGATAATGAATCGTTCCGTGGCATTTCATACCCTTGGTTGTAAACTCAATTATTCCGAGACATCGGCACTGAGCCGCATGCTGGAAACAGAGGGGTTTGAAAAAAAGGAGTTTGACGAGGTGGCCGATGTTTACGTCATTAATACCTGCTCGGTAACAGAAAATGCTGATAAAGAATGCCGGCAAATAGTGCGCCGTATACAGAAACGCAACCCCGATGCCACTATTGTGGTTACGGGTTGCTATGCACAGCTAAAACCAGAAGAAATAGCCAATATAGAAGGCGTAGACCTTGTATTGGGTGCTGCCGAAAAATTTAATTTGCCAGCCCACCTGCGCCAGATAGCCGAAGGCCCGGCAGACGGTGGTGGTGCCCGTATATGCTCTTGCGATATAGACGATGTGGGTAGCTTTCATAGCTCGTACTCGGTGGCCGACCGTACCCGCACCTTCTTGAAGGTACAAGATGGTTGTGACTATAATTGTAGCTTTTGTACCATACCACTGGCACGTGGCCATAGCCGCAGCGATACTGTAACCGGGGTGCTGGCCAACCTTGCCGAACTGGCTGGTGCCGGGGTGAAAGAGGTAGTGCTAACGGGCATTAATCTGGGCGATTTTGGCAAGGGGGCAGATGGTGGCCGTACCCGTGATAGTTCATTCTATGAACTGGTGCAGGCGGTAGATGCAGATGCCCCGGCGGGCATAGAACGATTCCGCATATCGTCTATAGAGCCCAACCTGCTGACGGATGAAATAATAGAATTTGTGGCCGGCTCGCAGCGTTTTATGCCCCATTTTCATATACCGCTACAAAGTGGCAGCAACCGTATACTGGGGCTGATGCGCCGCCGCTATAAGCGCGAACTGTATGCCGAAAGGGTGGCACTGATAAAACAACTAATGCCCGATTGCTGTATAGGGGTGGATGTGATTGTGGGTTTTCCGGGAGAGACGGATGAAGATTTCCGTGAGACGTTCGACTTTCTGCATAGCCTCGATGTGTCTTACCTGCATGTGTTCACCTATTCGGAGCGCGACAATACACTGGCTGCCGAAATGCCGGATGTAGTGCCTGTGCATGTGCGCAACGAGCGCAACAAAACACTGCGCAACCTGTCTTACCAAAAGCTGCAATACTTTACAGAGCTGCACCGTGGCCAGCAAAGACCTGTACTCTTTGAACATGCCGAAAAAAACGGCCTGATGGAAGGTTATACCGACAACTATATTAAGGTACAAGCCCCATTCAGGGCCGAATGGGCTAATAGTGTGGTGAAGTGGGTGGTGTGATGTGCGTCTTTCAGAAACTATAACGAATAAGGGCTCATCGTCTGATGAGCCCTTATTCGTTATATGATATACAGTGTGTACTATGCAATCTTTTCTACCTGCATGTAGTTGAGTTCTACCGGTGTAGCACGGCCGAAGATCTTCACGACTACTTTCAGTTTCTTCTTCTCCTGATTTACTTCTTCTACCGTTCCGTTGAAGTCGTTGAATGGACCATCGACAATCTTAACGGTTTCGCCAACAATGTACGGCTCTGCGTATATGATGCCCTGCTCGCTCACTTCGTCCATCTTACCGAACATTTTGTTCACCTCAGATTTGCGGAGTGCTGTTGGGTTGTCTTTGCCCAAAAAGTGAATAACGCCCGTTATGTTCTTTATGGTTTGAATGATATCGTCTGTAAGTTTGCCGTCATTGGCTTCTACCAGTATATAGCCGGGGAAAAGTGTTTTTTCGCGCAGTACCTTTTTACCGTTCTGCACTTTGAAGATCTTTTCGACTGGGCAAAGAACCTGTACCACAGAGTTGGTCCAGTTGCTGATTTTCACCTCTTTATCCAGATATTCTTTTACTTTTCTTTCTTTACCGCTTACCACACGCAGTACATACCACTTGGTATCGGGTGCCGGCTTTACATCCGGGGTTACTATTGCTTCGCTCATGGCTTCCATTAGTTGTTACCCGCCAATGATTTTGTAAACAAATTTCAGTACGTTTTCGGAGGCAAAGTCCATACCGAATATAAATACTGTAACCAGTGCCAAAGCAGCCAATACTATGATAGTAGTTTGTTGCAGCTCCTCCCAAGATGGCCATGACACTTTATGCAACAACTCGTCATATGCTTCCTGAACGTAGTTTCCTATCTTGCTCATAAAAGGTTCAATTTTTAAGTAGGCAAAGGGTTAACGAGTTAAAAAGGGTTGTACTGAAAACAAGAAATTCCCAGACTTACCATCAACCCTATCTTTCGACAATGGTTGTTCTTTTTAACTCATTACCCTTTAACCCGATAAACGTTTAGCACGGGCACGCGGATTCGAACCACGATCGAAGGTTTTGGAGACCTCTATTCTACCATTGAACTATGCCCGTTTATCACCATTAGGCATTTGCATGCCAGCCGGTTAAAACTAAAAAGTCAAAAGTGTGCCTTTTGACTTTTGCTGTTCGGTGCAAAGGTAATGGTATTTTTTGTTTTTCATACACCATGGCAAGAAAACGTAGATTATTTCTCAGAGCAGCAATACTGACAACCCATAATCGGCACAGAGAATGAGGATACAGCTTACTACTACAGACGTAGTAGAGGCGCGGCCTATCTCCAGTGCCCCACCCTCTACGTAATAACCGTAGTATGATGGAATAATGGCTATGATGATAGAGAACACAAATGCCTTCATCATGGCAAAGAAAAGGTTATAAGGCAGGAAACCCATGGTAAGGCCCTGTACAAACTGCTCTTTAGAGAGTATTTGCGAGAACATGCCGGCTAAATAGCCTCCCCATACACTTACCGCAATAGAGATGATGATGAGTGATGGCACCATAATCATGGCAGCTATGAGCTTGGGTAGTATGAGGTATGTTTTGGTATTGATGCCCATTATCTCCAGTGCGTCTATCTGCTCGCTTACGCGCATATTACCCAACTCTGAGGCTATTTTGGAACCTACCACACCCGCCAATACGATGCAGATAACGGTAGGTGACAGCTCGAGTATGGTAGAGTCTCGCACGATTTGTGCGATAACGGTCTTGGGTATCCATGGGCTGATGAGCTGGTAGGATGTTTGTATGGTAAGAACCATGCCCAAAAAAACCGATATGATGAGTACTATGGGCAATGAACGAATACCAATATCGTTGCACTGGGCCATAAACTCTATCCAGTACACACGGCCGTTCTCGGGGCGACGCAAGCCCCCCTTCACCATCAGTACTATTTTGCCCAAATGGCCCAGAAAACTAATCATAGGATGCAAAAGTAGCAAAAAGGACCATCGGCGATGGCACCATGTATAGTATTAACAATACTGCAATGGTATGGATACTTTCCCCTACGCTATCCGGCATCGGG
>JAGKWS010000161.1 GCA_021151685.1 Chitinophagaceae bacterium | reverse complement strand
TTTAGCATGAAAAAAAAGACAGAATTGACGGCGAATTCCGAAATTGATATTTTGGAAGTACTTCGCATCAGATTTGAACAAAACATGCATCGTCATAAGGGTATCTCATGGCCTCATGTTCTGGAAAGACTACTACAACAGCCATCATCGGTAGCTACCTTGCAAAAAATGGAAAATACAGGTGGCGAGCCCGACGTGACCGGTATTGACGAAACGACCGGCCGGTATGTCTACACCGATTGTTCGGCAGAAACACCCTCTGGTAGGCGCAACCTTTGCTACGACAGAGCTGCATTAGACGCACGAAAGGAATTCAAACCCGCCAATAGTGCAATAGATGTTGCCAACGATATGGGTATTTCAATACTCGATGAGGCTGCATACAGGCATTTGCAAACATTAGAACCATTCGATTGCAAAACATCCAGTTGGCTGTATACTCCAGATGCCATCAGAAAACATGGCGGTGCCCTTTTTGGCGATCGTCGTTATCATCATGTATTCGTATACCACAATGGTGCTCAGTCCTATTACGCTGTCAGGGGGTTTCGAGGTAATCTATTTGTGTAAATGCGAGCATATTCTTAATGTTTTTTGGTTCTCTAATTGTTAATAATTTAATTATATTATAATATTTTTCTAATTCAGGCAATTATTGGGCGTAACTACTACTTTTGTGGTATTGTTGGCGCAAAACCGCCAGTGTACTTTTAACAAAGTCACTGCATGAATAGAATCCGTATATCGATTATTGAAGATGATTTGCAAACACGCCAGATGTTACAGACGCTTATTGAAAGCAAGGCTGACATGTATGAATGCGATGGTGCTTACGGAAATGCTCAAAATGCCATTGATGCAATAAAGGAATCTATACCCGATGTGGTGTTGGTAGATATACATTTGCCAGGTGGAATTACTGGTATAGAATGTGTAAGGGAATTGAAGATATACTGCCCCGACACCGAATTCATTATGTGTACCTCTCTGGATGATGCCAATAATATATTTGATGCCTTAAAAGCAGGTGCAACCGGATACATTACCAAGGCATCGGTACCCAATGAATTGCTTGATGCCATAAAGGTGGCCCTCAACGGTGGTGCGCCAATGAGTGGCCATGTAGCACGAAAAGTGTTAGGGCATTTTTATAACCCCGACATACAAAAGCGGAATGCAGAAAAAGAAAAACTATCCTCGCGGGAACAAGAAATATTAGCGTACCTGGCACAGGGTATGCGCTACAAAGAAATTGCCGGCACTTTACAGGTAAGTGTAGAAACTGTACGCAAACACATACATAATATATATGATAAGCTGCAAGTCAGCTCCCGTACAGATGCCTTAAACAAAGTATATTATAGCACGTAATTAATGTGTCATATGCGCATGCGATAAAGTTATCTATTATAAAACAAGAAGTTTGTTCACCCCTTGTGTGTTGTTTATAAAAAAAGCCCCGGCTGTCCAGCCGGGGCTTTTGCTGTAAGAGCTTTCAAAAACATTTTCTATGCCTCATTTCGATACCTATAAGTTGTTTAGGGCAGGATAGATTCCCTTATTGCCCAAGCTCACACCAATAGCACTATTATCTTCACAAATCGATATAGTTTACTTCAGATAACGTTTTATTTCGCGTTCCACATCTCGGTTTTTAATGGTTTCGCGTTTATCATGCACTTTTTTACCCCTGCCCAAGCCTATTTCTACTTTAGCATACCCTTTGTCATTTATCAATATCACAAGAGGCACTATAGTCAGGCCCTTTTCTTTTACTTTCAGGTGCCACTTTTTCAGTTCTTTTCTGGTCAGTAGCAATTTTCGGTCGTGTACAGGTATATGGCCGGCATACCCTGCGTTTACATACTCCGCTATGTGCAGGCTGCGTATCCACAACTCATTTCTGTCAAAGAAACAGTAGCTATCATTGAAGCTTACCTTACTGGCTCTTATCGATTTTATTTCGGAGCCTGTAAGCACAATGCCAGCCGTTAGCCTGTCTTCTATGGCATATTCAAAAGTAGCGGGGCGGTTTTTTATATATATATTGTCGGCCAACTTATTTGTGGATTGTTATAGCCAATTAGGCTTCATTGTTCTTTATGAACCATGAAGCGGTGTGGCTCAGTTTGTTTTTCAATACTTTCCTATCTGCTATAAAATCAAGAAAGCCATGTTCCAACAAAAACTCTGACCGCTGAAAGCCCGCGGGAAGGTCTTTTTTGATGGTTTCTTTAATAACACGTGGCCCGGCAAAACAAATAAGGGCATTAGGCTCTGCTATATTAATGTCGCCCAGCATAGCGTAAGACGCAGTTACACCACCAGTTGTAGGGTCTGTCATCAGCGATATGTAGGGTAGTTTTGCTTCGGCAAGTCGTGTCAGTTTTGCTGCAGTCTTGGCCATTTGCATCAGACTGAAGGCACTTTCCATCATACGTGCTCCGCCCGATTTTGATATAACCAGCAAGGGCATTTTGTGCGCTATACAATGGTCTATAGCACGGCTTATTTTCTCGCCAACTACCGAGCCCATAGACCCCCCAATAAAGTTGAAGTTCATACAGGCTATCACAAATGGAATACTATTTACATTGCCTGTACCAACTGTCATTGCATCTCTTAGCCCGGTAGATTGCTGGGCATCGGTGATACGGGATGCATATGGCTTCATATCCGAGAACCCAAGGAAGTCTTTGGGCATGATATTCTCGAAAAGCAAATCGAACTTATTGTTGTCAAATAGTATTTCGAAATACTCTAATGCATCTATGCGATTATGATAGTTACATTTCGAACAAATGTGCAAATTGTCATGCAGTTCTTTTACGGTAGTGGTTGTTTTGCACTCGGGGCACTTGTGCCACAAACCATCTGGTGTCTCTTTTTTCTCTGTTGTAGACGTAAGTATACCTTTCTTGCTGCGACGAAACCACGTTGAAGACATAATCTGTATTATTAGGCAGGCGACAAAGATACGCCTATGGGCAATAAGTTGGTGCCCAACCTTAGCTATTTTAGAGACACACTTGGTTTCAACCGGTGCAGGAAGGGAGTTATACAGGTGGCAACAACGTGCTGACACCGTGTAGCGGAGCACCCCATATGCCCGGCAACAGGTAGAAAACCAACGAAAACAACGCTATAGCCATAAACAAATTGGGCAGAGAAACATGGGAAATGCCGTACAGGTTTCTGGCTGGGGCATAGTCTTGAGACAATTTCATGAAACCAAGCAAGTAAGCACCCGCTGCCGTAGCAAGAATAATAATAACTATCAAAAACGTATCCCGGTCTATAAGGTGCCATTCTAATGCAAGGTCGGTACGAGACAGAAATTTGAAGCCTATAGTAAACGCCACAAAACCCATTAACACTTTTACCTTATTCAGTATTTCTTTTGAGGGTACTAAGAATTCTAAAATCTTAGGAAATAAAAAGGGGAGTCCCAACCCTACAGAAAAACCAAATAAACTGATAAACGGACCTGCCGAGCCCGACTGATGCCCCGTGAACAGAGCCACTACCATCATAGGAATAACCGATGAAAACGATATGGCAGGCAGTGTAAGAGCCATATACATGATGCCTGGCACGTTGCCCGATTTCGCTCTGGCCGATGCCGCATTGGCCCACGAAGCAGGAAGCTTAAATTCAAAAGCCCCCATCAACGATATGCCTAACCCCAAAAAAAGACGACACAAAGCAAAGTTGAATAGCCAATGTGCCGTGAAGCGAAACAACCCTGTAGCATTGGCTATTACCGACAGCAACACACCCAACAACGAAAAAATAAGCACCAACGTTGCTGCATAAATGTATACATTACGTCGCCCTTCTTCTTTTGCCTTGCTTTTGGGGGCAAGGTACCGTACTGTCATGGGTAGTATAGAGTAGATAAATGGTGTAATTGCTGTAAGTATACCTACAGCAATTGCCAGTACCAAATTGCTACCCATGGCCAGTGTGCTCATGTATACTTTTTTATACAACCATTAATTGAGACCGTCTATTATAGCAACAATTTTTTCAAAAGCATCTTCGTCCTTTATTACATAGTCTTCGGCACCTTTGCGTATAGTTTGCAGGGCGGTGCCATACGCATCCTGGCTCGAAAGCATGATAACATGTATATATTTGTTGATCTTCTTGATAGACTCCAAAATTTGCATGCCATTTGCTGCCGTTTTATCTTCTGAGTCGAGGTTAAAGTCGAGAATGATAACATCGGGTTGCTCGCGCAGGTGTTTCAGGCATTCTTCGCCTGTGCTGAATAAATGTATCTCGTGAAAAGTTTTAGACGACAGATAGTCTTCCAGTAGTGTAGACATCATTTCGTCATCATCTACTACAAAGATTTTTTTTACCATTTTGTTAGCCATGGCTTAGTAATATATTGCTGGTTCAGTGTATGCGGTTCGTTTTTTCCCTGTAATTAGAATGTCTGTCAGAGAAAAAGTGAATTGTTCAAATTTAGTGTTAGTTTCTGTAATTGTCAATCGTATGTTACCAATTGCTTGTTAAGGAATTGTGCACAGATGCGTCACATTGCCGCGTAAGTCTATGTAGAAACCATGTACAGACAGATGGAAATGTTCTCCTTTGTTATTTACATGTTCTTTTTTGCTCAGTTCCTTACCCAATACCAGCGCAAATTCGCGGTGCAAATCTACTTCCGATGTGCTTTCAAGTGTTTCTTTTGTCAAAAATTGCTTGTAAGCACCACAATCTTCATGTTCTGCAATGTATATATCACGAATATCGTGCAATGCTACCGCAATGTCTATATGTTCATCAAGCGTTGTTCGCCAATCGGCGAAGCTGTATTTGGTTTGAGCCTCATTCGTAAAGAGGTGCTTTCGCTCACCTGCTGCCAACCCCGATAACGATGCCCCAGCCAATGTTACAAGGTCGTAACGGTTGGTTAGATTGTCGAAGTGCAAAAAATGAAGTAGATCATCGGTCAGCCTCAGGTCTATACAACTAAGTACAAGTATATTTTTCTTTGGTATAGGATATGTCCCTGTAGCAGGGTAACATTTTTGACACATAGCAGCTTGTTTTTAGTAGCGTAAATCATCGTGTCATTAAAAATACGATATATGTCGCAAAAAACTCAGAGCCTGTTTAGGATTTTGTTGCTTGTGTTATTGCGATAGTTGATTTGAACGAATAGAGGTATATTATACTGCATAGACCGCTCATGGTTATATGAAAACACACACACATATATATATGTATGTGTTCACTATGTCGCAATTTCCTGCCTACTTGTTGTTCATTACCCCGACGATTCCGAGATCTGCTACATGATAGTACTTTGCTGGCAATACTGTAAAGTCGACTGTGTACATCCTTCCAACAGATAGTACTGATGCTGAACATATAAAAAACGATCTCCCTTTTTGGGAGCTCGTTCCACACATTCAAAAGAATCGACTATTTTATCAATACTACTTTCAGTGTTTCTACCACACCATCTACACCCTCGAAGCGGCACA
>JAGKWS010000160.1 GCA_021151685.1 Chitinophagaceae bacterium | reverse complement strand
TGTAGAGGCGAGTGTAGAGGTGCTACCCAAGCAGATGCCCGTAGTGCCGGTAATGGCGGTGGGTTGAGGATTGACTGTAAATACCGTTGTCTTGAAACAACCGGTAGAAGCCAATGTATGCGTGATTACAGCAGTACCAGCAGCAACACCAGTAGCTGTAGTGGTAGCCGCGGTACCAGACACCGAAACTATAGAGCCGTTGTTGCTGATCCACGGGCCTGTACCACTTGATGTAAGTGTTGCACTGCTGCCTGCACAAACAGCAGTGGTGCCGGTAATATTGGCAGGTGCAGCCAATACGGTAACTACGGTTTCTATAAAGCAGCCCGCTGTGGTTGTGTATCTGATGGTACTGGTACCTGCAACAAGTGCACTAAGCAGGCCGGTTGATGCATTGACAGTGGCTACCGATGTGTTGCTACTGGTCCATGTGCCGCCTGCTGGTGTAGTTGACAATAAAGATGTACTACCCGCACAGACAGAAGTAGTGCCACTGATGGCCTCAGGTACAGGATTGACAGTAAACACAACCGAGCGTGAGCAACCGGAAGAAGACAGAATACGCTGAATGGTAGTAGTGCCCGCTGTTAGTGCTGTTACCAGCCCGGAACTGCTTACCGTAGCTACGGCAGTATTACTGCTGGACCAAGTGCCCGAGCCTGAAGAATTGAGATTGGATGTTTCGCCTTCGCATACAGATAGTGTACCTGTAATGTTGCCTGGTCCGTTAAGGACATCGACCGGATAACTAACGGTTGTGGCACCGCAGGCATTCGTTACGGTATAGCGAATGGACACGTTACCGGCTGATGAAAGGCCGGTAACTACACCAGAAGCATCTACCGTAGCTCTTGTAGTATTTGTTGAAGACCATACTCCACCGGCAGTAGCATTGGTGAGTGTAATGGTTTGTGTTTCGCAGACCTGAGTAGGACCAGAAATGGGGCCTACTACAGGCGGATTGGCCGTAACAGAAATAGACCTGTTGCCACAGCTACCCGGTGTAGTAAGGCAGCCACCATCGCCCATAGCATAATATGTTGTGGTAACAGAAGGTGTTACCACAATAGAATTGCCCGTACCCACAAATGTACCTGTACCACCACAAGCACCTGCATACCAATACCAAGCCGCTGCCCCATTCAGGGTGCCGGATGCGGTGAGCGTAGCAGATGCACCACACAACAGTGTTGTGGCAGATGTAGTGACCGTAGGTGTGGTAGGTGCCGTAGCATTGGGGCCGGCCTTGCGTATGTAGGGGCGGTTGCTGAGAGAGGACTCCTGACAAGCCACTACGGGTATACCAAACTTATCGAGCGCGATAGAGACAAAATTGGCAGTGCCTGATGAGTGGCCGGCGGTACCTACCACGGCCCACGAAGTGCCATTGTACTTCATGACGGTGGTTTTGCTGCTATTGGCCCCGTCGCTGTAGGCAACGTATATGCTATTGGCATCTTCCATGTCCATAGACACATAGTCGGCAGTGCCAGAGGAGAAACCAAGGCTGCCTACCGCTACCCATGATGAGCCATTGTAGCGCATAACAGAGGCCTTGTTGCTGGTGCCACCATCTTTGAAGGCAACATAGGGAACGCCTATAGACGTGGTTTCTATAGTGATATAGGTGGCACTACCGGCACTGAAGCCAGCGGTACCCACTACCGACCATGCACCACCGAGGTAGCGCATAACGGTGAGCTTGCTGCTGTTGGCCCCATCAGAGAAGGCTACCCATGGGGTGCCGCCACCATCTACAGCAATACTGATCTGCTCGGCAGTGCCAGACGAGAAGCCGGGTGTGCCTACGTCTTCCCATGTGGTGCCATTGAACTTTTTTACAGTAACCTTGTCGGCATACATATAATATGCGTCTTTGTAGGCTACATATGGGGTGCCAGACTGGTCTATATCCATGGCAATGAAAGACGCACCCGCCATAGAGAAATTGGTGGTACCTACCTGCTCCCAGTTGCTACCGTTAAACTTCATTACCGAAACGCCTGAATAGGCATCCTGATAGGCCATGTATGGCGTACCATCGGGGGCTATCTTCATTACATTGTATTGTGTGGCACCAGCGGTAAAATATTGGTTACCCACATATACCCATGCCCCACCGGCAAACTTCATTACAGAACCTCTTGAATAGTTTTCGTAAAAGGCAACGTATGGGGTATTGGTTGTTTTGTCTACAGCTACCGAAGTGTACTGTACCTGATTGGTAGTGGCCGGATTGTTGCTGAGCGTAATCCAGTTGGTACTGGTTACTACAGCATCGTTACAGTCGAGACTATTGCCCACGTAAGTGGCCGGGCGTGAACATGCGACAGTAGTATTGGAAGGGTTGCCCCAACCATCGCCATCGTTGTCTTTGTACCAAGTAGTAGCCGATGTGAGTGTAACTGTGGCAAAGCCGCAACTACCATTGTTGGACGCACATATGTTTTGCCCCCGTACATAATAGGTTGTAGTACCGGTTACCGTTGGAGTAATAGAAGTACCGGTACCCAAAAAGGTACCGCCACAACTGCCGCTATACCAATTCCATGCGGTAGCATCATTGAGCGAGCCGGTGGCTGTGAGTGTGACTGTACCCGACGTACATAATGTAGAAGAAGATGCCGCTACTGATGGTACCGAAGCGAAGTTGACCACCGGTGTAAGGTTCTTTACCGAGAGTTTGTTGCTGACACTGGCATCGCGGTAGGCGATGTAGGGTACCCCATATGAACTGAGTGCGATACTGGTAAAGTCGGCAGTGTTGTCGCTGATGCCGGCAGAAACGACATTGACCCACGATGTACCATTGAAGCGCATAACGGTGGCCTTGTTGCTGGAGCCACCATCTTTGTACACCACAATCGGATTTTTTGCATTGTCTACCGCCAGCGATACATAATCGGCAGAGCCGGCCGAGAAGCCTGCGGTGCCTACGTTTACCCATGAGGAGCCATTGAACCTGCGCACGGTTACCTTGTTGCTATTACCGGCATCGCGGTAGGCTACATAGGGTGTACCTGTGGGGTCTAACGCGAGCGATACATAAGTGGCGGTACCTGCCGAAAACCCTGCTGTACCAACTAAAACCCAACTACTACCATTATACTTCATAACGGTAGCCTTGCTACTGTTGGCCCCATCTGAAAATGCGATATAAGGGGTGCCGCTGCCATCTATGGCCAATGATGTGTATTCAACTGCGCCGGAGGTAAACCCCATAGACCCTACGGTTACCCAGTTACTGCCATCCCATTTTTGTACTGTTGCTTTATTGCCATACATCCAATATTCATCGCGGTAAGCTATGTAAGGGGTAAAAGAGGGATCGAAAGCAATAGAGGTGTAGAGGGCACCACCCAGCGTGAAGCCACGGCCACCCACATAAGACCAAGAGCTACCATTGTAGCGCATTACAGAAGCCTGATAGCCATTGTCGCGAAAGAACACCCACGGGTTACCACTACCATCGAAGCCCATGGAAGTGTAGTTCATTTGACCGTCTGTGAATTTCTGCACACCAACATAAGACCATGAAGTACCATCGTACTTCATTACAGAACCCTTGGTTGTATTGTCGTTGAAGGCTACATAGGGAGTACCGGAAGGGTCTACATCTATCGCTATATGATTGGCTCCATACTCTGAAATGCCGGTACCGGTAGCATTCCAGCCCGATGTGTTGCTGACAGCATCATTACAATCGAGGTTGTTGAGTACATACCCTACCGGCTGTGTGGCCGATGTAGTAGTAATGGCGGGGTTGCCCCAACCATCGGAATCGGCATCGCGGTACCAAGTAAAGGTTTGAGCTGCCACCCTACTGCTACCTGCAAGAATGAGTGCCGTCATGACGAACAATGACAGACGTAAAAAAGGTGTGTTGCGTAAAAATTGCATCATAAAAATCGTTATCAGCACAATAATGATATCGGACGCAGCTGCACACTATGTAGCAATACAATGATGAAACACAAAGTACAGCATGTGCATCAGCGTCAGAAACATTGTAGTGCCCGGAACTGTTGTAGTTGTGGTTTATGTTATGGTTGCAGCAGCATTACATAATATATAAAAGCTACAATAGCATTGCCCCATACTACGCGAAGCTCACGTTTCCTACAAAATTACATATTTGTAAGGTAAAATAACTAATCTCCGTCAGATACCGATAAGAGCCTGTTAAGATTTAATCATTGCCATTCTTATAGTTACTTTGGGCTGCAACTTCGTTACATTTTTTCGCCACAGGAAGGGCTATGGCTGTGCTTTGCACAAATAAATACTACAACCAAACTTTATACACTTTATATCGGCATCTTCAATAAGCATATACTTACCGTAGTATGGGGCTATAACCGAAAAAAGCAAGTAGCCGTAGCGTGCTACATAGGCAGTGGGCAAAAAAAAGAGGCTACGTGGCGGTAACCTCTTCTTTCTTCGCTAAAATCAGATTTACTTCTTTTTAGCGGCTTTCTTTTTGGGAGCAGCTGTTGCAGGAGCCTCCACTTTTGGAGTTTCTTCCACTTTTGGTGCTTCCACAACTGGTGCTGCAGCCTTGGGAGCTGCCGCTTTTTTGGCAGGGGCCGCTTTCTTAGCGGCTGGTGCTGCTTTGGCAGCTGGCGCGGCTTTCTTTGCAGGGGCAGCCTTAGCAGCCGGTGCTGCTTTGGGGGCCGGTGCAGCTTTGGCAGCGGGTGCGGCCTTCTTTGCCGGCGCAGCCTTGGCGGCTGGTGCTGCTTTTTTAGCCGGAGCGGTCTTGGCTGCAGGTGCAACCTTGGCAGCTGGTGCGGCTTTCTTAGCAGGTGCAGCCTTGGCAGCAGGCGCAGCTTTTTTGGCAGGCGCAGCTTTGGGTGCTGGTGCGGCTTTTGCAGCCGGTTCTTCCTTCTTAGCAGGTGCGGCTTTCTTTGCCGGAGCTGCTTTTTTTGCTGCTGGTGCAGCCTTCTTAGCGGGTGCTGCCTTTTTTGCAGGTGCCGCTTTCTTTGTTGTTGCCATAACTGTGAATTTAAGGGTTAAACAAAAATCGTTATATGGCAAAATCGCCGTGGAGTATTAATCCACGGCGATCTCGATATTAATTTGCGGTTGCAACAGACACCAAAGTTTTTGTTCTGGTTTTCCTGAACTCTACTATACCGTCTGTAAGTGCGAATATGGTAAAGTCTTTACCGATACCTACATTACTACCCGGATGATACACCGTGCCACGCTGACGCAGGATGATGTTTCCGGAGATTGCCGGCTGACCGCCGAATATTTTCACTCCAAGTCTTTTACTATGAGAGTCGCGGCCGTTCCGAACACTGCCTTCCCCTTTTTTATGTGCCATCTCTAAAACTGATTATTAGCTAAAATCTGATTTGTAAATAAATTAAGCGATTTCGTTGATTCTGATTTTTGTCAGACACTGACGATGGCCATTCATTTTCTGATAGCCTTTACGACGCTTTTTCTTGAAAACAATCACTTTATCACCCTTCAGGTGGTCGATAATTTCTGCCTGTACCTTTGCAGATGTGTTGCCAACGGTAATATTACCGTCCTTGCTTACCATCAGGACTTCAGAAAATTCTACTTTGTCGCCAGCGGCACCCTGAAGGCGGTGTACAAACAATTCGTCATTCTGCTTTACCCTGAACTGCTGTCCTGCTATATTTACTATTGCAAACATGATAATCCTAAAATATTTCGGCAAAGGTAATTGACTTTTTTATTTCAAACAACAAATTTTACAATTCTCTTTCAGAAGGATTGACTATTGTTGCAAGAGGTAACTTTGCATGGGTGAATATGTTGC
>JAGKWS010000159.1 GCA_021151685.1 Chitinophagaceae bacterium | reverse complement strand
ATTATAATGTTTAGTAATTTTGCGCAAAGGTAAGCCCTACTGGCCGAATTCACAAAAATTCTGATTGAATATAGATATGTGAATAAAATAGTTATTCACATATAATCAAGGATGTGAATAAATTATCTGTTCGCACAGGCCTGTTAGCGGTGGTAGTGGTGCCCACCATGGTGATGGTGTACATGAAGATGATGCCCGTAGTGCCTGCTGGCGCGAGGGGGTATGTAGCCGCTCCTATATCGTGGGGGTGCTACTACTATGCAAGACGTGAAGCCTACACTTACTATCATGACTGCTACTATTGCTTTTAGACTGCTCATAACTATTAATTTTGTATAGGTATGACGGTTTGCAATAGCGTTGGTTTAATGACAACAGTACCTCTAAATGGTTTTATGATTTCGTAAGGATAATAATTGTATCAATTTTCCTGTGCGCCGGCAGCAACCCATTTTTTTACTACAGTTATCTGGCAGTCTGTAAATTTCGAGCCGCTTTCGGGCATGGGGGCAAACCCTGATGCATGTTCTATACAGGGAATGAGGTTGCCGTTTACGGCCTGTTCTTTTATATCGGTATAGGTATTGAAGTTTTTGGGAGATGTATAGTGGCAGCCGGCACAGTATTTTTGCATCATTGGTTTTATGGCACTGTTGTAGGCATAGTTGGTGGTGTCGCAATTGTCGCTGCAGGCCGAAGTATCGTTGGTGGCACCTGCAGCAATCCATCTTTTTATCAGTTGTATGGATGCATCGGGGAGGGATGGGCCTACCTGTGGCATACGGTCTACGCCGGGTGCCCCTATTATGGACTGATAGATTTTACTGGCTGAGGGATTGCCCTTTACAATTCCTTTTTTCAGGATGCCCGCATAGCTGTCTAAAACATAGCCCTCCTCGTGCGAGGCTGCATTATGGCAGCCCGATTTGGCACAGGAAGATTGGAAGATGGGCAGTATATCTCTATCGAAACAAATTGTGGGGTCGCCTGCAAGTAGACTATCTGGCACCACAAATGGCTGGTGTACGCAAGAATTGATTACTGGAGTTATGCCTGCTATTGTGGCCAGGGCTACCACCATCATAGATTTAGTCAGATTCTTCAATGCGCTTCTATATTTACTTAAAGTTAAAGAGGGATATTGATGCTCAGTGTATTTGGCTGGTAATTAACGTTTTGTTTATATAAGACTTCTGTTTCTGTTTTTCTGTTGAAGAATAATGAACATATTTTGCTACAGAAGTATGCATAGGCTATACTATAGATTCATCTTCAGGGCACTTAGCAGTAAGTTGTAGTCTTTTATTACTATGTCTTTACGCCCTACTTCTATAATACCTTCTGTTGCCAATGTGGCGAGCACGGTAGTTACCGTTTGCCGGGTGGTGCCGGTTAGCCGGGCTATGTCATCGTGGGTGAGGTAATTGGGTATTGTTATTGCTGTACCGGCAGGGGTAGGGTGTTGTTGCAGCAAATGCCAGAAGAAATAGAGCACACGGCTGCGCACATCTTTGTGCAGCAAATTGGTAAGCCGGTTTTGTACCCGGCGTAGCTGTTGCCCCACTTTTTTGGTGTAGTCTACAGCAAGGTGTGGCCGTGTAGCCAGCAACTGGGCAAAGCTACCGGTGGTAAATGCACAAAGGGCCACATGGGTGCGGTAGGCACGTGCAAACTCGCCATTGCGGGGTTCTCGCTCCAGCGTTATTTGCCCAAATATGTCGCCGGGGGCCAGTATATCTTGTATGGTTTCGTTGCCGTCGTCGTCTATACGGCCCAGTTTTACATAGCCCTCTTTAATAAAAAAGAGTTTGTTGTGCAGGCTGGCATCGAGGTATATGTAGCTATTGCGGGTGGCGGTAACCACATTGTGGGCTATGTGCAGCGATTCGTATTCTTCGTCTGTGAGCTTGGCCAGAAAGTCACTTCTTCGTACCAGTAATAGCTGCTCGTCGCTGTTCATACCACAATTTACTGCACAATCGGTTCACGAAGGGCAATTTCTATTCTTTTACAAATACAAAACTACGGTCGGTATCGGGGCCCGATAATCGCAGATACCATGTGCCGGAGCCAAGTGAGGCAATGTCTAAGGTGTGGCTAATGTAGGTGTCTATTACTTTTTTGCCTGCTATATCGGTCACTATTGCTCTGTATAGCCCCATGGGCAGGTCTTGGACCAAGAGGGTATTTGAGGCAGGGTTGGGGAAAATAGTAGCACATTTTTGATGCAGGGGTACATTAGCCGTGCTCGCCAGCCGTCCCGATTTTTCGGCTTGCAATACGGCTTTGCCTGCATCTTGCAGCATAACCACTGCCGATGTGCGGGCAACATTCCATGCGCTGTGTATGGTAAAAGACTGTGTGAGAATCACCGAGTCTCCCACCGCAGCAGGTGCCGTTATGGAATAGGGCAGGGTAGGCCACAGCGATTTGCGGAAAACATTGTAATGTACATTTTCGCCATTGGCTGCGTTAAAGAACAGGGTGTCTTCTACAATGGCACCATAAATGTTGACATTGGTAAGCGTGCTTGAGGCTACCTTCTTGACCACTGTGGTAACGCTACCCGTAGTGGCCGATGTGGCCGAAATACTTACCGTAAGTGCAAATGCCGATGTTTGCCCCAAAACACTGGTAAACAAAGAAGGATCGGTATAGCTGGCAGAGGCACTGATGACCGCCCCTTCTATGACCAACCGTGGGGTGCCGCCGTACACACCATAATAATTGGTGCGGGCATCGGCCTCGGGTTTGTTGTGCTGGTTGAGCGGGCAGGCAGCGTAGGGCGAACTGGGGTAGTAGGCTATGTGCAAAACATTGGGGTAGTTGTGCAGGTTGGTAAAGAAGCCCGGATTGCGCGAGGCACAAACGCTGCAGTAAGAGTTGGTAAAGTGTTCTGCAATAACCCTGCGTGTTACCTGTGCCTGTGTGGCCCATGTGGCCAGTATGGCTATTGCTGTAAGTATTGTTTTCATGGCTTATTTGTTTTTTGCAAAGGTATACTGACGGCAATTGGCATATTGTCGGCTGGGCGACAAATGGGAATTGATGACTGTTATGAAGCTGGTTTGTCAGAAATTGAATGTATTTTCAACATATTTGCAGAATTTCTTTATTTGTGCAAACAATTGTCATGAGATTATATACCCTTATTGCCATACTGCTATTACTTGCCACACAGGCTGTGGCGCAGGCGCAACAACACAATTTCCCCACCAAAAAGCAAAAAGACAGTTTGGGGAAAGTGCTTGATGCCATGATAAAAAGCGACCAGCAGTACAGGTGGATGATTAGTTTTGGAGAATTTGACCAGCAAAAAATTGAGGAATTGAGACGGATGACGGGCGATGAAATGCTGGCATATATGGTAGAGGTGAAGCAGGGTAGAAAAGGGATGTCTAAAATGCAAAGAGATTCGCTGGTAGCGTTACAGGAACGCATAGACAGTACCAATTTTTTGACATTGCTTGGTATCATTCGCCAGTTTGGTTACCCTCACGGTTATTTCGATGCCGGGGATGTTACTACTATTTTGATTCACTCGGAAAAGCAGATTGATGAGCCCATACTGGCCTACCTAATACAGGAAGTACAACATGGCTGCATGCCGGGGATGGAATATGCTGTATTGTACGATGGCATCAGGCTAAGACAAAAGCTACCCGAAAAGTATTTTGTGATAGCGCATTACGACTCTGTTACAAGACAATCGCGCATTGGTACACCGGCCAATATTGATGCTACCAATAAGGTGAGGAAGGAAATAGGACTCAGGAAGTTGAGGGGGGAGTAGTGTTTTGGCTGTATTTTCCCTGTAGGGGCGAGAATGTAACAAAGTAAACGAAGCAGGCCGGAATCTGGCTACTATGCCTGCGTAGGCAAAAGCCAAACTTTTAGTTTTGAACTTTACAGGCTACGGCAAACGGTGGATATTAGAGAATTAGAAAACTAATACAATGAAAATCTGGCAGTTATGTGCAGTGTTATTGGATGAAACACTCATATTCGATAATTTCTTTCATGGAATTGATATTGTTGAGAAAGGGCGGGATGACATAGAAGACGAATTAGTTCTTGATGCGCTGAGTCGTAGCTCGAAAAGATACTATGTTACATCACACAATTATTTGCGCCTAATGCCTGAAGATGACTATTTGATAAAAAGGGGGATTTACCTCAAAGAGGAACTATCGGCAGTAGCGGCTTATAAAAAATTTGGGGGGAACGCCATAACTGAAGTAATAGACTATGGCTGCTTTGATTTGTCAAAAGACGATGCAATTACCTGATAATGAAAATAATAACGTTCCTAAGCACAGGCAACTTTCTCATTTGTCGGACATATTATTTTTCTTTTTCTTGTCGGTAACAGAAACAGACATACTGAAAAAATGAGAATTGGGTATGGTAATTGTTTCACCTGCTTCGGTTTTCAAGTGAACGAAGAAATAATTCAATTCCGTTACCTCCCCTTCATAATTAAAGTCTTTATGCAGCACTTTTATATGGTCTCCTATTTTTACCGGATGATTAAAAAATATTAGGACGCTTGAAGTAACATTGGAAAGCAAAGACCAATGAGCAAAAAAAGCAATACCCAGAGCAGTTAAGAGAGAGCCTGCAAACAGTGCAATTTCATTTTGTTTGAACCCCCATATTCCGGTTATAAGTATGATGGCTGTAGTAGTGGTAAATAGCTGCATCCCCCTGAGGGCCATTTTTCTGGTTCCCCTTTCCAGTCGGGTTTTTTTGAGAAAATTGTTGATTACTGTTCTGAAAAGAAGATATAGGACAATGTAAACTGCCAGAACAATAAGTGTTTCAGTGATCTGAACGTTTGTGGGTTGCATAGCCTTTGGTTTATTGTGCCGAATACTAAAAAACTACTGCATTGAAAATACTAAAAAAATGTGTCTCGTCAGTTCGGTTTGGCTGTAGTGTTTTCTTGCGTATAGCGCAATATTCGCAAATTTCGGAGATTTGTAACAGTGCCACGTATTCGGAGACATGCACCGATTTGTTTTTGTTACTTTCAGGCTATGGCCAGTGTAGGGATTTGCTTCGTCAATCCGAAGATTGACAGCCAGACGGACGTAGTCGGAGACTACGCCCAGCATGGGGGATTAATTATATACATGAATTGACTTTTCGTCTAACTCTAATTTTTTCGGTACATTCAAAGCTTTTCGCACAGAGTCAAATTCCTTCTTTGTTAAGGGACCATATAGTGCCCCTTTTGCATTGAATCGTATCCAGTAACGAACATCTGATAGCTTTGTGTTTTTCTTAAACTCAAATGTCACAGTATCTGGGAGTTGCATAGCAATGATATACTCATCATCATAATTGTAATCACATATATTTGGCGGAATGTGTTTTCCCGGACACATAATCATTCTCAGTTGATATGATTCCGAAACATACATACACCCTCCGCTTATATGTTCATGACTGTCTTGAAAACAACCGCACAACGTAATGAAGAAAGCCATAGAAAATGAAACGACATAAAAACGATGCATGTCAATTGTTAGGTTTATAAGTTTAGGATTATTCAATTTGATGCGAGTTTTTTGTACTCGTGTCTATAAAAAGGTTGTATTTTCCACTTGCAAAACATACCCTGCGCCCCATGTGCAAGTTAAAAAGACTTGCTATTTTGATGACACAAATCAAAATAGCATGCGCCAATTTGGTGATTGAATTTATTTTTTAGTTTTCATATACGATAGCAATAAACTGTTTATGACTTCTATCGCATCATTATCCTCGCTTGTTTGGCATAACTGGTCAACAT